>DAHVFB010000009.1 GCA_027317185.1 Deltaproteobacteria bacterium | reverse complement strand
CGCACCTGCGCACCCATCTGTTCGAGCACCCGCATAAAGCCGATATCGCCCTGGACCGAATGCCGGCCGAGTCCGCGGACTGTAACTGTTCCGCCAACCAAAGCGGCGGCGGCCGCGAAATAGCTCGCGGCCGAGGCGTCGGGCTCGACCGCGAAGCGGCCCGCGCATGCGTTATCGGCACCGTCTCCAGTGATGCAAAGGCCGCGATCGCCAGGCAATATGGCGCCGACGAGGTGATCAACTATACGACCCAGGACTTCGCCGCCGAAACGATGAGGCTGACGGAGGGGCGCGGTGCCAACCTGATCCTGGATGCGGTCGGCAAGCCGACCTTAATGGGCCTTTCGCCGGTCATGTTGGGATTCGCGGTGGCTGCGCCCCTGCTCTCGGGGTCGATGCTGAGAATTCCGTTTTCGGCCTGGTTGGATACCATCGGACTGCCGTGACGGCCTTGTGTGCGCTGCTGGTCGGTTCGCTCGTGATGTCATTCTCCGCAAGATTCCGGCTTTCAATCGCCCCTGACGTACTCGGGACGTGAGGAAGTGCCATATGGCGATCGGCTCTCATGATAGGTATGAGATATAGTCAAGTGGCCTGAAAAACCTCAGTGTGAAAAATAGAGAGGAACCAGATGGCGAACATGGATCAACATCCACAAAAGCCAAAAGGAAACGGCGCGGTCGAGCACTATGACGCCGTGGTCATCGGGGCGGGTTTCGGCGGCCTGTATGCCCTGCATTATCTGCGCGAGATGGGGCTCTCCGTACGCGTTTACGACGGCGCCGCCGGCGTGGGCGGCACCTGGTGGTGGAATCGCTATCCCGGTGCGCGCGTTGATTTTCCGGGCGGTCCCTTTTACTGCTACACGTTCTCAGAAGAGCTTGTGCAGGAGTGGGACTGGGCGGAGACCCAACCCGACCAGCCTGCGGTTCTGGCCTATCTCGACTACGTCGCCGACCGGTTCAACCTGCGCCGCGACATCCAACTCGAGACCTGGGTGCATGACGCCTGCTACGATGAAGATCGGCAGCGCTGGATGATTGAGACCAGTGCCGGCGCTCGCGTTTCCACCCAGTTTCTGATCTGTGCAGTGGGCACCCTCTCGGCGGCGTATAAGCCCGACATCCCCGGGATCGACGACTTCGCTGGCGAGAGCTATCACAGCGGCCGATGGCCGCATAAGCCGGTCTCCTTTGCCGGCAAGCGCGTAGGCGTGATCGGGACCGGCTCTTCGGGGGTGCAGGCGATTCCCGAGATCGCGAGCGAAGCGGCCCACCTGACCGTGTTCCAGCGTACCCCGCAGTACACCATCCCGGCGCGCAACCGCCCTATAGATCCGGAGGTGATACGGCAGGCGCGCGAGAACTGGGCCGCAATCAGGGCGAAAATGAACGCATCCCCCTCGGGCTCGCTTTTCGAGGTTTCCGATCGCTCAGCCCTCGATGACCTCCCGGAGCAGCGCCAGAAGTTATTTGAAGAGCTCTGGCAGAAGGGCGGCTTGCATCTCCTGTTCGGCAGCTATGCTGACATCGTGACCGATAAGGACGCCAACCGCACGCTGGCGAACTTCCTGGAGGGCAAGATCCGCCAGATCGTCCGCGATCCGAAGATCGCCGAGAAGCTGATGCCCAACTACTACGTGGGGACCAAGCGCCAGATCCTCGATAACGGCTACTACGAAACCTTCAACCGTGAGAACGTCGCCCTCGTTGATCTGCGCGAAGACCCGATTCTAAAGATCACGCCAGCGGGCGTATGCACCGAAAGGGGCGAACACCCCCTCGACATGCTCGTGCTGGCGACCGGTTTCGACGCCATCAGCGGCGCACTGCTGCGCCTAAACCCGAAGGGTCGTGGAGGCATCAGCCTCAAGGAGAAATGGAGCAAACGCTTCGATACCTACCTCGGTTTGGCGATCGCTGACTTTCCGAACCTTTTTCTTATTCACGGTCCCGGATCTCCGTCGGTGCTCTTCAATATGCCTCTCGGCGCCGAGCTCGAATCGGCATGGATCGGCGACTGCGTGCGCTACTTGCGCGAACATGGCCTGGGCGCCATCGAGCCGACCTCCGATGCCGAGAAAAGCTGGGACCAGGAGGTTGCCGAGATCGCGAATAGGACGCTGTTCCCCCTCACCGATTCCTGGTACACAGGAGCCAATATTCCTGGAAAACCCCGCCAATTCTGTGTTCACCTGGCCGGGCCTCGCTACTTCCAGCGCATCTCCGAAATCGCCGCTTCGGATTACAAGGGTTTCGTGCTCGAGAAGAAGATTCCCGCAACCGATTGAGGATCGCGGCGGCACCAGCGCGCATTTGTAGTCGCCAGGCCGCGGCCCGGCGCGAGAACCAAGAACGGCACAAAATTTTCTCAAAGTAATTGCGACGAATTGGGCACGCGAAAGCAAAGGTGACATGGAAATTGGAGCGGGCGTAATATCAGTCGGCGACGCCCAGAATCCAGCCCTCAATCTCGGCCACTATACGGCCGTCCGGCGTCAGGTTCGGATTCAAAAACTGAGCGAGGTCACCGTTCAGATCAGTTTTCTGCATCCATGCGGCTATTGAATAGGCGTCGTGCTGATCCGGGTTGCGTCCGTCGCGCGGAAAACTGCAATTCCAGATCGAAGGATAAACCTCGCAGATCACCGATCGCCCTGGCGTTATTTCCCAGCCATCGAAAGGCCAGAACTGCACTCGGCCGCCTGCGTGCTGTCGTATGTAGCGGAGCCAGGGCAGCCCGGCGTGCGTGGATTTCGCCACGGAGCCCTGCACGTCAAAGTGAAACACCGATTTAGCCGCGCCGGCGCGTATTTCTGTCAGACGCCGCCAGCGCCGGTCGCCGGAACGGGCGGCGCCATTACCGACGGCGCCTTCGCGCACAAAATCGACGTAGGTGTAGTCTTCATCGGTAGGCCAGTGGCGGCAGTAATCGTCGAGGAAAGTGGTCCACTCGTGCGGCAGCCGGTGGGTTTCGAAATACTGGAGCGGAAACGAAAACCCGTGGTCGATTCCAACCAGCGTCGGCAAGTCGTCCGCAAGGCATGCGACCAGCCATTCGGCGATGCCGCGGCGAGTCCAATATTTGCGCGGACTCGCTAATGGCAAGACTTCGACTGGTGCCGCATCGCCGTTGGCCCAATAGACGCGCAGGCCTTTGAGGCTAGCGCTCGGCGTCTGCGCTCCCGAGTAGTCGATGCCTACGTATCGCGCGAAGGTGGTCGCCATAGGTTATGTCACGTCCTTATTGAAAAGATTTATTGAAACCCTAAAGCTCTGCCGATTGCATGCCTCAAAAGGGTTACCGCCGACGGCTACTATTGGGCCATTTGACAGCATCGTGGCAAGAGACTACGAGATCTTTCGAAACCGAGCGCAACCATCCCGAAGCTTTCAACCAGGGAAGTAAATCGATGGACTTCGGCCTTATATTGATTGTTCGTAATCCTCCTAAGTGGCATCGTCCTGATCACGAAGTGTACCAAAGCTATATCGACAATGCGGTGCTCGGAGAGAAGCTCGGCTTCAGCCACATCTGGACCAGCGAGCATCACTTCATGGAGTGCGGATGGTCGCCATCGCAATTTCCTATACTTGCGACTATCGCTGCCAAGACTGAACGCATCCGGATCGGCACGCTGATTTATCTGCTGGCGCTGCACAACCCGATTCAAGCCGCCGAGGACGCTGCTACAGTCGATATTTTATCCAATGGCCGTCTGGATTTTGCCGCCGGGCCCGGTGGCAGCCCCAATGAATGCCGGTTTTTTGGAATCCCATACGGCGAACGCCGCTCCCGGATGCACGAGGGACTTGCGCTGATTAGAAGATGCTTCCAAGAGGAAGGCTTTGATCACAATGGAAAGTTTTATCAGTTCAAAAATGTTCGCATGACCACCCGGCCGGTACAGAAGCCATTTCCCTTGTGGGTGGCGGCGTTCGGCCCCAAGGCACTTACCGAGGCAGGCGCTGGTGGCTATCATCTTGCCGCCACGCCTCCAGCCGAAATGCAAAAGTTTTACGATGACGCCTTGCGTGGAGCTGGACACGATCCGCGGAAGTTCAAACGCTCGATGCATCAGATCGTGCACGTTGCCGAAACCACTGAGAAGGCATGGGACGAGGCGGAGCCGCACGTCCATTATTACATTGAAAAGCACTACGCCATGATCGAGTCCGATAGATTGCTGCGAAGTTCCGCCGCCCCGCTGAATGCGTCGGGACAACCAGACATGACGATCCCGCCGGTTGGCGAATTGCGCAAAAGCGGACGCGGTCCGTATGGGCCCGCGTTTATCGGTTCGCCGGAAGCCGTCATCAAGCAACTCGAAGATCTGTTTCGGAATCATCCGATGGATGAGATGTCGCCGTCGCTCGGGCTGCCGGGGATGGACCCCAAGATCGCGCGTAATTCGATGGAGCTGTTTGCGCGCGAGGTGATGCCGCACTTCAAGAATTTCAATGGGCGCAAGTAATCGCTCTGCATCCTATCCGGCTTGTTATCGTTAGCCTTCAGGTAAGTCCAAAAGATCTTTTGCCTCTTAGCTGTGAAGCTCATCGAAAGGTTTGACAGGTTCTCGCAGTCCCAATTTCTCTAGCCGCGGAATAACCTCCTGGTGAAAATAGGGCAATTCATCAAGGTAGTTAACCAGGCCGAAAGCGACTCCATTGAAGCCAAGATCGACGAATTTCTTGAACTCGAGTGCGACCCGATCGGGATCGCCGACCAACGGCAAACCGCCATAGCCGGCAGCAACACGTTCGCGCGCTACTCTGGCCACTTCAGCCGACATCGATTTCGAACCTTCGCTGCCCAGCGAGAGTTCAAGCAGACGATCGACAGCATCGGAATCCGCCTGTTCAACGGCGAAATAGTGCACATAATCCTCTGCTTCTTTTTGCGTCGGGCGGCACACAACGTAGCCTGACGTGAAGACCTGGATGTCATGCTTATAGCTGTTGGCGAGCCGCCGCGTTTCTCTGATTTGCCCGGGGGCCTGCTCCAGAAAAAAAGCCTGATCAAAGTGAAAATCTGAATTGCGCGCCGCGAAGCCCCGTCCCGCAGGAGACGAGCCCGCGTTCATCATCACGGGGCGCGCGCCGCCCCACGGCAGGGGCGATCCTACTACACCGGAGAGCTTGAAGAATTCACCGTTGTGGTCGAATGGGCCCTCACCGCTCCAAATCCGCTTAATTACATCCCACCATTCCTGACCCTGTTGGTAACGGCGGTCATGATCGTATTGGCGGATTCCAAACATATCGAATTCGTCTTGATTCCATCCGCAGACGATGTTCAAGCCGAAGCGTCCCCGGCTCAGATGATCCACCGTTACGCACTGCTTAGCTGCTAGCACCGGATGGATAGTTGGTACATGCACAGTGCCAAAGATCGTGATCGCGTTGGTCTGTGCGAGCAGGCCGGCGGCCCAGGTGATGGTTTCGAAACTACTGTTCTGGAAATCGGTCTCACCGCCATATCCCTTCCAGCGTCCCACCGGCACTAAACATTCGATTCCCATGTCGTCGGCCATTCGCGCGAGCTTGAGGTTGTTCTCCCAACTCGCATCCCATCGCTCGGGCACTTTGGTGGCAGCCAAGCCACCCGAAGAGTTCGAGCAAAAGATCCCAAGTTTGATTTTATTACAACTGAACATGGTAAGATTACGTTGACTCATTGCTCCTCCAGGACACTTAACAGTCCGCTCAAATCAAAGGACCAACCGCCTTAAGACATGATATCGAAAATGAGTTCTCCAGATCGCATGCCGTGGTCAAGCTGATTTAGTAGTCAGGCGCGGTCATGACAAGAAGTGAAAAATTGTGCTTTATACCGCCGAAGCAGCCCGCGGCACTCAGAATTGGTGAGGAGACGCAGCCGCTTCTAAGCGGCGTGAGAGCGGCATTCCATTGAACGGCTCGGGAATGGAATAATTTATGGATCAACTCGATAAAAAAGCGCCGTTTGCGCCGACGGATCACAATACGATCGCACCGCACGAGCCCAACCTGGCCAAGTCAGTAATCCAGCGAGCGCGGGCGATGGTCCCATGGCTGCGCGAGCAGGCGCCGGCGATGGAGCGGGAGCGCCGTGCGTTCGGTCGATGAAATAATGCGTCAGCATCATTGCCGAATCGCGAAAGATCCGTTCCAGCGGGTTGCCGGTCCTCGCGGCGCTGGTATCCGAGCCGCGAAAACGAATTTGAATGCGAACCGCCTAAAATTTTGGCGCCCTGAGCTATGGCCTGCCGCATATTCCGACTCTTTAACGCCGGCGAAAAATGCGGGTTGCCGGTGCCAAGCCGAAGGCTAGTCATATCGCGAGAATTCACCGCAGTCGGAATTCAGCACGGAGAAGCTGTTTTGCCGATATGGCGGCAGCGATGACCTCGCGCTGTCCTTCAAGATCAGACGCTATGCCCGTCGCCCGCTTCAAGAAGCGCTACAGATCGGGTATTCGAATCAAGCGCTCCATACGATCAGCAAAAATTAAGAAGTAAAGGAGCAGGATAGCATTGACCACGTTCCCCATCCCGTCGATTCCCAGCGCCGAGGCGATACCCTCCACGCTCCGGCGACCGGGCGCCGCGCGTTTTTGGTGGTCGGTGTTTCTCACCGGTATCTTCACCGGCGTGGGCGCGGCAGCGCTGACCCTGCTGCTTGAGGCAGTGCAATACTTTGCGTGGAATGGTTCCTCGACCAACATACTGGAAGCAGCCGGGCACGTTGGAGTGTGGAGGCACATGATTATACTGCTCGGTGCCGGACTGATTACGGGCGCGGGGCAGGTCATACTTAAGCAGCTCTCCAGCGGTAACGGTATCGATACGACGGCTGCCATTTGGTTCCATGCCGGGCGGATGCCAGCCTTGCGGACCTTAGGTAGCGCTGTGCTGTCTGTCGTTGATGTTGGTATGGGTGTATCGCTCGGTCGCGAGGGCGCGCCAAAGCAAGCTGGAGCGGTGATTGCCAATTTTTTGTCCGATCGAGAAAGCCTGTCGGACGAGCAACGCCGTCTTTTGGTTGCCTGTGGTGCTGGCGCTGGGATGGGGGCGGCCTATGGTGTCCCGTTGGGAGGGGCACTTTTCGCGTTGGAGGTGATGCGCGGGAGGTTGGCGCTTCGGTATGTGCTCCCAGCTATTTTTACCTCTGTGATTGCCACCGCGGTATCTTGGCTTGTGCTACCCGATGCCCCCACTTACATCATCCCAGCCTATACCAGTTCAGCATCAAGTATTTCATGGGCGCTGCTGGCGGGTCCGATCATTGGGGTGGTTTCGGTCGGCTATGTTCGCATTGTGACATGGGCTGATCTCAATCGGCCGAAGGGCTGGCATCGGCTGGTGGCGCCGCTGCTGGGACTAGGTATGTTTGGCATCGTATCGATCTGGTATCCACAACTGCTTGGCAATGGCAAGGATATCTCCCAGTTGGCGTTCACGAACCAGGTTACGCCGCTGCTACTGTTGACGCTGCTGCTGTTGAAGCCTGCCGCTATCGTATTATGTATGCGCAGCGGCGCACCCGGCGGCATGTTCACGCCTTCGCTAACGGTAGGCGCGTTGCTGGGCGCTGTACTCGGCTACGCCTGGTCTCAACTCTGGCCGGGCGTTCCCGCTGGGCTGTTCGCGATACTGGGAGCTGGAGCCGTTCTGGCAGCGACCACGCAAGGCCCAATCTCAACCGTGGTTTTGATGATGGAGTTGACTGGCCGCTATCGATCCTTCATCTTGCCGCTGCTGCTGGTAGTTGGTACCGCAACACTGGTTGCGCGGACAATCGAACCTCGATCGATCTACGATGCACGCCTAACCGATGACGAGGTTGCGCTGCGGCTGAAATTACGCGAAGAAAGCTCGCAATAGCACCCGCTTATCATTTTGTCCCTTGTTCGTTGGAGGCGAGAACTAATTTGAAAATAGCAACTTTCAACGTCAATGGCGTTAACGGTCGTTTACCAGTACTGCTGCGCTGGCTCGCCGCCTACAAGCCAGATGTCGCGTGCCTTCAGGAGCTGAAAGCGCCTCAGGAGAAATTTCCGGAAGCCGCGATTCAGGAGGCGGGCTATGGCGTAATCTGGCACGGCCAGAAGAGTTGGAATGGCGTCGCTATTCTTGCTCGCGGCCTCGATCCGATCGAAAGGCGCCGAGGTTTGCCCGGCGATCCAGATGATATTCACAGCCGCTACATCGAAGCGCTGATCGATGACGTCCTGGTGGGCTGCCTTTACCTTCCCAACGGCAATCCAGCGCCGGGTCCTAAATTCGATTACAAACTTCGCTGGGTGGACCGCTTGATGAAACATGCCGAGGCGTTGCTGAAGAATGGCGCGCCGGTCGTGCTGGCTGGCGACTACAATGTCATACCGACGGAACTCGATGTCTATAAGCCGGAGCGCTGGCTTGATGATGCGTTGTTCCGGCCCGAAGTGCGGGAGGCCTTCAGCCGTCTCGTCGCCACCGGTTGGACCGATGCGCTGCGCGCGCTGCATCCAGGTGAGCGCATCAATACCTTTTGGGATTACTTCCGAAATGCTTTCGAGCGCGATGCCGGCCTGCGCATCGACCATCTGCTGCTCAGCCCGTCGATCGCACCACGGCTGATTCGTGCAGGCGTCGATCGCGAAGTTCGCGGCTGGCCGAAGGCTAGCGATCACGCACCCACTTGGATTGAGATCGCCGGCAGGTGATCGGTTGCCTGCCTGAAGGCTCCCGCCCGCCCGTTTTGCCACGAACTCCACACGGCAGCCTAGCTGGCACTATTTGGCCATCGTCACACAAAACCCTGCGGCTTTTCGACGAAACGTGACGTTGTGACACAAAATTATTGACAAATAGTCACAAATAAACGAACATCAAATGCGTAAGGGGAGGCCTGTCGCACGGTTTACCGGAACAGCGCGAGGGGAGGGGGAGTGCCCAGCCCGTCCCGGGTCCGACTGCAGAGCCTCTCCAAATCTACGTTGCTGCCGCAAAACACGAAAGTCTCGCGAGATGCTGAGCCGTATTCCGCAACTATTACGAATTCGCGATGACGTTAAGAACACGTGGATAAGACTATTTCCTTTTTACTGAATTGAATTGCACATCATGTCTTTGCAAAAGCTAATCAAGCTGGACAGAAAATAGATAAGCTTAAGATATTGTTTACGCTTAGAACGGTCGGACGTTCAGACCATCTCACGATTGATACCGATGCCGGGCCTATTTCCAATCGATCATGCAAATAGTCTGAGGAGTCGAGGCAGTACGCCAGCACCAGGCGTATAGGCTCCGCGTGTGTGACGATTGCAATACTGCAAATTCCGTATTCTGAATTGAGCGCTGCCAATTGAGCCACGACTCGCTTCTGAACGTGTGAAATTAATTCACCCCCGGGAATTTCAGCTTCTCGCCTCGAATGGTTGAAGCATTGCCAATGAGGATCTTCAGCCAGCGAACTAAAACTCATGCCAGTCCAGTCGCCATACTCAATCTCGTTCAAGTGTTCAGACTGATTAATAGCTAGCTTTGAAATCGAGCCGAGTGGAATTGCCGTCTCCACTGCTCGCTCCATAGGACTGCTCCAGATCGCGGCTAGTTCTATGTCGGCAAATCGCCGAGCCAGCTGACCTGCCTCGTCACGTCCAATATCGCTCAAAGTAATTCCAGGACTACGACCACTCAGCACATTAGACGAGGCGATGCTCGTGGCATGACGGATCAAAAAAAATGTAGCCATGGCGCATTCTCTCTAATTAAGACAGCGAAACTTTGGTCGCTCACTAGCGGCACAAAGGTTGCTCGCTTTTTAACGACGTGGCCTTCCGAGCGTAACAATCGTGGGCGACCAGGAAAATAGTGTTCGCGGGGACCAGAGACCCCAACCAGGCTGCGATGCGCTGAAAGCCGCGGACGAACTGCTGGAGCAGCGTCGTGTGGCGGAAGCACTGGCAATGTATGATTTGGCGCAGGCCGAGGGACAAACTTTTGCCCGGTGCGCGGCGGGACGTTGGACGTGCTGGATGTTATTGGGTGAATTTGATTGCGCTTGGCGGGAAAGTGACGCGCTCCAAGCGTCCGGCGCAGCCGATACGAACCTCTTTTGGGATGGGCTTCCGTTCAACGGCAAGACGGTGTTGCTGAGAACGCTGCATGGGTACGGTGATGCCATCCAATTCATTCGATATGCGCCCTACATACGTCAATTCGCCCAAAAACTAATTGTACAAACACATCCTGAGCTAATCGATCTTATAAGCACAGTCGAGGGCATTGACGAAGTGACGACCTGGCCCGATGAAAACTGTACCAGTCCGTGGCAGCAGCAAATAGAAGTGATGGAGCTACCGCGGGCGTTTCGCACTGTGGTGCAATCAATTCCTGCTCAAGTTCCATACCTATCAATCGATCGTAGGCGTGTCCTCGAGAGCAGGCAGCGTCTCCGTCTCCATGAAGGACCAAACATCGGAGTATTGTGGGCGTCCAGTAATTATGACGTTTCCCGCTCGGTCTCATTTCGGAACCTTAGCCGGCTATTTCTCACAAACAAATGCCGCTTTTACTCATTCCAACGCGGCGAGGAACGGGCACAGTTGGCTCGGATATATACCGAAAACCTCGTTCATGATACTGCTCTTCATTCACCGGGACCCATGGATACCGCTGCGGATTTGCTTAACATGGATTTGTTGCTTTCCGCCGACAGCTTCGCGGCGCATCTCGCTGGAGCTCTCGACGTTCCAGTCTGGCTAATGTTGCCATACAAATCTGATTGGCGCTGGATGCTCCATCGGAGTGATTCCCCGTGGTATCCAGGCATGAGATTGTTTCGTCAGCCAGTTGCGGGAGACTGGGACAGCGTCATTGATCTGGTGCAAAAGGCGCTTCACGAAGGGCTATGCGAGTAGCTGCCTACCGCAACCGAAGATGGTACATAAACACCAAATTTGCCACCCGAAGTTCTGCTTGGGGACCATCCTAGCGGAGCTGACGGTAATTGATCACTGTTTTTCGTGGTGTGCTGATCAACGCTGTAATTCCCTTGCATACTGGCTAACCACGAAAACAAAGTCGCTGCGTGGCTAACAATGGAGCTTATCCCCGTGGTTCTGACCCGTAGAAGGTTTCTGTTGTACGAGATCCGCGAGTTCTAGGTTAGGACCGAAAGGCGCGAGAGGGAGCAGTCTTTCATGGAAGGCACGATCATTACTCACGTGCCATACTGCGGCAAGCCGCCCCTGCCAGCCGATATTTGGCTCCGCTGGAATCTCGATCCGGTGCTTCTTAGCGGATTAGCGGCAGTGGCAATAGCGTATGCGATTAATGTCCGTAAGCTGCCGCACGTGAGCTTACGGGCCCGCGCATCTTTTTACGCCGGGTGGATAGTAGTAACGGCTGGTTTAATTTCGCCAATATGTCCGTTGTCCGTAGCTCTCTTTTCGGCTCGAGTTGGACAGCACATGATATTGCTGTTGTTTGGAGCACCGCTAATGGCGCTCGGCCATCCGGGAGAGGTATTCGGCCAAACCCTGCGCGTCATTTCGCGTCCCCGCCCTTCGCCTTTGATTGCGACTGCCGTATTTGCCAGCATTCTATGGCTGTGGCACGCGCCGCTTCCATATGCCTGGACGTTCGAAAGCACCTTTGTTTATTGGGCAATGCATTTTACTCTGTTCGGTTCCGCTTTATGGCTGTGGTGCGAACTGCTTAACCGTCAGCCGGAAGGACTGATCAGAAGAAGTTGCGCCAGTGCGATAGCGTCCATTCAGATGGGTTTTTTGGGTGCGCTGATAACGTTTGCTCCTCGTGCTGTGTACGTTCCTCATTTTTTTACGACCATTCCCTGGGGCATGAGTTCACTCCAGGATCAGCAGTTGGGCGGAGTCATTATGTGGGTTCCGGGATGCGTGATCTTTCTCGCAATCGCAAGTTACGAGTTCTGGCGCGCAATTGAGGAGACGCCGTTCGAAACTCTTGAATTTTTACGAGACGGTGAAATCGCTTTGCCTAGATAGAGCGCCGAATTTCAATTTGAGTCGTCAAACCTGAAGCAACCTGAGGACGCAATGTCTGGTGACGGATTCCGATCGAGACGCCGGTCAGCAGCGAGAATCGCCTCCTTGGGCTTCGGCGTAGTAGCAGGTCTGGGCGCTACGCCTTGTCAAGCTGATAAACACCCGATGTCGTATCTGCGCGGATTCGGAACCAAAGCAGATTTGGAGATGCAACTGACCTGGGGCGTTCTGATCATATCTGTCGTTGTCATCCTCATTATTTCAGCGCTAGTGATAATGGGCGTCCTGCGGCGACGTGTCGACGTTCCTCTGGGTTTGGGCGGAAGAATTCCTGTTGATCGTTCTAAGCCCGGCTTGTCGTGGATTTACATCGGAGTTGGAATTTCAAGTGCAGTTCTGTTCGGCACCCTCGTCTGGACTATGATGACGATTGCCGGAGTGAGCCGTCCGCCCTCAGTTCCTAGCGTCGATATCCGGATCACTGCTCAGCAGTGGTGGTGGCAGGTTCAATATCTGAGTGACGGCCCATCGCGACTGATCACTACCGCCAATGAAATACATATCCCGGTCGGCCAGCCGGTACGATTTGAGCTCATATCCACTGACGTAATCCACTCTTTTTGGATCCCCGCGCTTAGTGGCAAGACCGATGTCATTCCCGGTCAGACCAATGTTACGTGGCTCGAGGCGGACAAAATAGGTCGTTATCGGGGCCAATGTACTGAATATTGCGGTGCCCAGCATGCACATATGGCGCTCTTCGCCGTCGCTCAATCTCCTGCCGCATTCAAGTCCTGGTGGGATCATCAACTTGAGCCGGCGCCCCAAACTAGCTCCGCGGGGCTAAAGCACGGGGAACAGCTTGTAGTCTATCATTGTGGTGCGTGTCACTCGGTGCGGGGTACGGTTGCGGGAGGTGTAGTTGCACCGGATTTGACTCATTTAATGAGCCGCGCAACGATCGCTGCTGGCACGATCCCTAACAATGTCGCTGAACTTTCGGCGTGGATAGCTGATCCACAGGATATTAAGCCCGGCAACCATATGCCGAACCTGTACTTATCCGGTCCGGAACTCAGCGATGTGCGCAAATTTCTAATTACTCTCAAGTAGCGTCAGGCCTGAACACATGAAGGTACAGCTACAGCGCGTGCCAGAAATTGGGACTGTGGCCGAGGCGGCGCAACTCAATCTAGATGCGATCTGGAGAACGGAGCCCGGCATCGGAGGATGGCTTTCAACTGTAGATCATAAAGAAATCGGGCTGCGATACATCGTAACAGCGTTTGCGTTTTTACTGGCTGGCGGAGTCGAAGCCTTGCTTATGCGCTTACAACTTTCTCGGCCTGACGTAGCGCTTTTCACGCCGGAGCAGTACGACCAGTTGTTCTCGATGCACGGCGTGACGATGATTTTTCTCTACGCAATGCCGGTACTGTCGGGATTCAGCAATTATCTGTGGCCTTTAATCTTTGGCTCACGGGACATGGCTTATCCGCGACTGAACGCACTTTCCTATTGGATTTATCTCGCAGCGGGATTGTTTATCTATGTGGGATTTGCAATGGGTGCCGGACCTAATGACGGCTGGTTCAATTACGTACCCTATGCTTCGAGGACCTATAATCCGGGTTCGGGCATGGATTTCTATTCTCTTGGGATGATTTTTCTCGGCATTTCCACAACCGTCGGCGCGGTCAATTTTGTAGTTACTTTTCTGCGCACGCGAGCTCCGGGAATGTCTATAAATCGCGTGCCGATATTTGCCTGGGGCACTCTGACCGCTTCGGCAGCGAATGTAATGGTCGTGCCCGCTGTGAGCCTCGCGTTCTTTTTGCTTTGGATGGATCGTCAATTCAATACGCACTTTTTCGATGTAGGCCAGGGGGGACAGCCTCTCCTATGGCAGCATCTGTTCTGGATTTTCGCCCATCCCTGGGTCTATGCGATCGTGCTGCCCGCGATGGGAATGGTGTCCGAGGGGCTCCCGACCTTTTGCCGCCGCCCGCTTGTGGGTTATACGCCGGTTGCCTTATCGACGGTCGCCACGATGTTAATTGGATTCGGCGTCTGGGTCCACCATATGTTCGCAACCGGCCTCCCGACCGTGTCGCTTTCACTGTTTAGCGGCGTATCAATTATAATCGCGGTCCCGAGTGCGGTGGCGGTGTTCGCCTGGATCGCGACGATATGGACTGGCCGGCCGAGGGTGACCGTACCTTTTCTTTTTTTCGCGAGCACAATTGTCTTATTTGTGATCGGCGGCGTTTCGGGATTTATGTGCGCTGTAGTGCCGGTTGATTGGCAACTCACCGACACCTACTTCATCGTTGCGCATATACATTACGTGCTGATCGGCATTAATTTGTTCCCGGTAATTGGGGGGATTTACTACTGGTTTCCGAAAATGACCGGCAGGATGCTCAGCGAACGGTTGGGCGCGTGGAATTTTTGGGTGATGTTTTGCGGGTTTAATCTTGCGTTTTTTCCCATGCACCTCACGGGCCTTTGGGGCATGCCGCGCCGCATATATACCTATCCTCCGGGCATGGGCTGGACGATGCTCAACCTTACGACCACGCTTGGGGCCTTTGTGTTGGCTTTAGGCATATTGCTGCTGCTGCTCAACATCGCAATCAGCCTGCGCGATGGCGCAATCGCCGGGGCAAATCCCTGGGACGCGGCAACCCTCGAATGGTCAACTACCTCGCCGCCCCCTTCATACAATTTCCCGGTGATCCCGATAATTGCCAGCCGGCTGCCACTTTGGGAGGACCGTCTGAACGACACCGCCTCGCGTTCAAGTCTTAATGAAGGCTACATCCTTGCACATGGTCGCGAAACAATGGCCATAAGAGCGGTGGATGCTCTTCCGGACATGATATTGAAAATGCCCCAAGACTCCTATGCGCCATTTGTCCTCGCGCTGGGGATGACCGGAGGTTTCGCCGGCCTTTTGACTCACCGCTGGTGGCTCGCAATTATTGGCGGTCTGATTATTTTCGGTGCCCTTACCGCATGGCTATGGCCCGAAGTTGAACTCGGTGAGCAGGCGGAGGCGAAACGTGGCTGACGCAAATGCCATGAACGCCGAGTTGCCCATCGGCAGCATCGGCCGCAGAAGCCTCGGCTGGTGGGGCGTGGTGGCGCTTATCGCAACTGAGGCGGCGCTGTTTTCGTACCTGATTTTTAGCTACCTGTACCTCGCGGTCCAAGTAGGACCGAACTGGGGATCAAATATTCCACCGTCACTAAGCTACGGGATCCCAATGACCGTATTGCTTGTGGCGAATAGCTTGACAATGTGGTTGGCGGAGAAGGCGGCAACGCGTGCCGCCTGGCCCACTCTGGTTGCTAGTATGACACTCAGCCTGATCTTCGTCATCGGCTTTATCGTTTTTGAGGTAAGTGATTGGTTTAGCGAATCCTTTACACCCCAGACCAGCGCCTATGGATCTGCGTTTTTTGTCTTGACTGGGTTTCACCTCGCCCACTGCGTGGCAGGGGCGGCAATGATCGTGGAAGTCATCATATGGGCATTGCTGGGCTATATCGACGAAAGCAGAAGCGTGCCGGTGATGGTTGCCGCCGCATACTGGCATTTTACAGATGCAGTCTGGATTCTTTTGTTCGTTCTTCTGTTTGTAGTTCCAAACGTGCGGTAAGTAGATCAAAACAGTGAAGCAAGTACCAGCACCCCGGAAGTATCCGAGCCAAGCGACTCTAATGTTTACTTTGCTTGGAGTGCCGGGCATGTGGCTGACGCAGTTAATGTTTAACTACGGCATTGCAAGTCATGCGTGCTTTCCGGACGGCAAGCCTTATGCTCAGGTAATAATAGGGTGGCAATGGGCGCGCAGCGCAACAATAGTTATCAATGCGATTGCAATCGTCGTCTGCCTTACGGGTGTTGCGATATCACTTCGCGAGTGGCGCATTAGCAGTATACAGGATTCATCATCGATAGATGAGGTGATGGAAAAAGGAGAGGGGCCTCAGAAGTACCTTGAGTTGTGGGGCCATTTAGTAGGCTTGGGTTTTTTAGCCGCAGTTCTGTTTAATACTGTAACGCTGCTTACGGTACCAATGTGTCAAGGCTGACTACGAGCCGAAAGTCGTCAGCGATTGTGTTGCTGGTGGCGATTGCTGCACTTACCGGAGGTTGTAAGTCAACCGATCGTTTAGCTGAAGGGGCGACGTTCGGTGATTCAGCGCGCGGTGCGATTTTAATCGCCCAGACTGGCTGCGGTTCATGTCATTCCATTAAGGGGATTAGGGGTGCGGATGGTCAGGTGGGACCTCCTCTTAATAACATTGGGGCGCGGGGGTTTATCGCAGGAGTTCTGCCCAACACTCCCCGGAACATGATGTTGTGGATTCGATCACCGCAGAGCGTCGTTCCGAAAAACGCGATGCCGGACATGGGGTTGAGCCAGCGCGATTCGCGAGACATCGCAGCTTACCTGTATACACTACGGTGAGGCACTATTTGCGCTGAAAGCCGAGTTGCTGAGTAGTCGAAACACCTAAGCGAGAGAGCGGAATCCAAGTGAACAGATTAAAGCCGCTTAACTGCAATATTATTTTAATGCAATGTATGGCTGGCAAATCGAGAAGGGTACTGATCCTCAAACTGGCTGTGTTGTTGATGGTTGGCCTTATTGGTGGCAAGGCAACCGCCCAGATGGCGCCCGTCTCCGGCGTTACAAATGCACCTAAAGCGTCTGCGCCCCCCGACGATGGTCAATGGAGCATGGCGCCGAAGAATTACGCTCAGACGAGGTATTCAGAGCTGGACCAAATTAATAGTAACAACGTCGCCGGCCTACAGGTGGCGTTTACCTTTTCGCTTGGCGTTGATAGAGGGCAGGAAGCTGCTCCCCTGGTGGTAAACAACACAATGTACGTCGTTACCGCCTTTCCGAACTTTTTGTATGCTCTCGATCTAACCAAGCCCGGGGCGCCAATGAAATGGGAATATCAGCCGATGCCGGAGGCTGCCAGCCAGGGAGTGGCTTGTTGTGATGTTGTGAATCGGGGGGCGGTGTACTGGGATGGCAAAGTCATTATTAACACTCTTGATGGAAATACGATTGCGGTGAACGCGAAAACCGGCAAGGAAATCTGGAAAACAAAACTTGCCGACATTAATCGCGGTGAAACAATCACCATGGCGCCTATAGTTGTGAAAGGAAAGGTTCTGGTCGGCAATTCCGGCGGGGAGATGGGTGTTCGCGGATGGCTTACGGCGCTGGACGTGACTAGCGGCAAAATAGTGTGGAAGGCTTATAGTACCGGTCCGGATGCGGATGTTCTTATCGGTCCCGACTTTCATCCTTTTTATGCAAAAGATCGGGGAAAAGATCTTGGAGTTAAGAGCTGGCCGCCGGATGCATGGAAGATCGGCGGGGGTACCGTGTGGGGATGGATCGCGTACGATCCAGATCTGAATCTAATCTACTATGGAACCGGTAATCCGGGCCCGTGGAATGCGGATCAAAGACCGGGCGACAACAAATGGACGTGTGGTATTTTCGCCAGAAATGCCGATACCGGTGCGGCTAAATGGTACTACCAGATGTTTCCGCATGACGAGCATGATTACGATGGAGTGAATGAGGAGATTCTCCTGAACATGCGGGTTGATGGTCAGGAGCGAAAGGTGCTCGTGCATCCCGATCGGGACGGCTACATATACGTGATCGATCGTACAAATGGCCAGGTTCTATCTGCGGAAACCTACGGCTATGTGAACTCAACGAAGGGGGTTGATCTCAAGACCGGTGAGATAATTCTCAATCCGGCGAAAAGAACCAAGCTTGGACAGACAGTAAAAGATATTTGCCCGACCGCATCCGGCGAAAAGGATTGGGAACCATCCGCGTTTTCGCCTAAGACCGGCCTTATGTACATACCCCACGAGAACATTTGCATGGATTCGGAAGATACCGAAGTCAACTATATCGCTGGCACTCCTTACGTGGGCGCCGATGTCAGGATGAAAGCAGGCCCGGGGGGCAATCGCGGTGTTGTGACGGCATGGGATCCGGCGAAGCACAGGCCGGTATGGGAGCTGAAAGAAGATTTACCGGTATGGAGCGGGGCCTTGGTCACAGCGGGAGATATCGTGTTTTACGGCACGATGGAAGGATGGTTTAAAGCGGTTGACGCGCATACCGGCGCTCTGAAGTGGGAATTCAAAACGGGATCAGGGATCATAGGTCAACCGATTGCCTATAAAGGCCCCGATGGACGCGAATATGTGGCTGTTCTTTCGGGCGTCGGAGGATGGGCTGGAGCTGTCGTCGCAGGTAATCTCGATCCGCAGGATCCAACAGCAGCACTCGGATTTGCCGGCGCTGTTCCTGACTTGAAGAAAAAGACCACAGCTGGGGGCGCGCTTTATGTCTTTGCGTTACCAAAAGCATAACCGTTGCTTGACCTTTGCTGGAGCGATGGTCTTTACCTTAACCGGTCTTGCGCTCGCGCAGCAGAGCAGCTACCTGCCTCCGTCACAGAGTGGCCCTCCATTTGTGGCGGTCACGAAGCTCTTTCCCGGCGGTGGGTCGCCCCCTCCGCAAGATCCGCGAGTAAAAATGTATCAGGGTAATCCATTCTACATCAACGAGGGACATCGGCTTTTTATCTGGTACAATTGCGTTGGATGCCATTCGAACGGGGGAGGCGGAATGGGGCCAGCCTTGATGGATAACCAATGGCGTTATGGCGGCCAACTCGACCAAATTTTCGCGTCGATTTCCCAGGGCAGGCCGAACGGCATGCCATCATGGAATGGAAAGATTCCGGACGGTCAGATCTGGGAATTAGCGACGTTCGTTCGCTCGTTGTCGGTTCCCGCTTCAACTCGCGGAGGACCAGCCCAAGCAGTGCCGGTTCCGCCGCCGCCGATGACTACGCATCGCCCCGGCAAACCCGTTTCGGAAGCGCCGGACGTTACAAGCGCGCCTAAGTGACCGCTGAGGTTTACGCTCTTGTTCGCCCGGAAGAGTTTTCGCATTCTAGTAACCCTGGTGCTCGGCTCGACTTTAATGGCGATTTCCGCGCAAGCAGGAATACTCAAGGTATGCGCTGATCCAAACAATTTGCCGTTTTCGAATCGGCAGGGTGATGGCTTTGAGAATAAGCTTGCGCAGCTCATCGCGGGAGACCTCCGCGATTCGGTGAGATACACATGGTGGGCCCAACGCCGAGGCTATGTACGTAACACTATCAAAGCAGGTCATTGCGATGCGTGGCTCGGAGTTGCCACCGGCACCGACATGCTTGCCACTACTCGGCCATACTATCGATCATCCTATGTGTTTGTAACTCGAAAGGATAGGTCTTTGATTATTCGCTCGCTGGACGATCCACGGCTGCGTACACTTAGGATTGGTGTGCAGATGGTGGGCGATGATGCCATGAACACTCCACCAGCACATGCTTTGGCCCGCCGGGGAATCGTCGATAATGTCAGAGGATACATGGTGTATGGAGACTACAATAGACCGGATCCTGAGCGCGCGATCCTAGACGACGTGGAGAATGGGCGGCTGGAAATTGCGATGGTCTGGGGACCTGTCGCCGGTTATTTTGCAGCTGTTGAGCCCAGTCCTCTTGCGATTACACCGATTGAGCCTTCCGTTGATGGCGGTGTCTGGCCCATGGAATTCGATGTGTCAGTCGGTGTAAAGCACGGCGATCCTGCGTTCAAACACATGATTCAGAAAGCCCTCGACCGTCATCAACAGGACATTATCATGTTGCTAACTTCCTACCGAGTTCCTCAATTCCCCATCGAGGCATCTAAAGCGGCCGCGCCGCCCACCAGCAAATGATGATTACGATGGGTTGTCCGCTGGGCTAAGGGTTAATGCTCCTGCAGCCGCGTCGACTACAGTCTGATCCTGCTTTCCAGTTCCCCCGCTAACACCCACAGCTCCAATAATGTCATTACCGTTGCGGAGAGGCTCCCCGCCGGCGAAAATTATAACTCTTCCCTTGTTCGTGGTATGGATGCCAAAGAAAGGAGCCTCCGGCTGGGCATTGTGCGCGAGTTCCTTGGTCGAAATGTTAAAAGCGCGGGAGGTAAAAGCCTTGTTGATAGCTATTTCGATACTTCCGATCCACGCTCCATCCATTCTGACGTGGGCGACAAGATTGCCGCCGGCATCAACCACTGCGATATTACTGGGAGACCCGATCTCCCGCGCTTTGGCCTCTCCGGCCTCGATGATTCTTTTAGCCTCTGTTAGCGAAATACTGTGATTGTGCAGCATAAACTCTACTCTTGTGTTTATCGAACCAGTTAAATTGTAAATATATCCGGAAGCAAGCTATATACCAGAAAGGATTCCGTGGACCGCGCGAGAACTGCTGCGTCCTAACAGCCTGTCAAAAAGAATTCACAGCCTGCTTTCACTCTTATCTGTCTCAGGGAAGGGATGAAGGAAAGCAGCTAGTTGTAACCCGAAGTATTAAGCGCAATATTTGACACCAACAGGCTTTTCTCGATACCCCCACTAAGAGTCGTTCGCAGCACCAAGCGGGCTATTTGGTGGATCGAGAATAAAACGTTGTACCATTCCCTTGACCGCCTGCTTAATGCCTCATTAGGATCTCCACGCATAATAGTTGTGGCGAAAGTGTTTGCCTCTTTCAACGTGATGTGAGGAGGAAATGCTGAGGTGTCTGGATCGGTCGTGGTTTATTACTATTTTTGCGCAGGCCGGCAAGAATTCCGTTAAATCCCATCGCCAGGAAGAGCGTAAATGCGATCGACGCCGCATCCCCGTATACGCTGCATCACGTATTGGCCGACGGTGATTGCCATACCTTCCCTCTACCGCAGGTCTCTCTATTGGCCGTCAAAAAACACTGATTAGAATAGTCGGTGTATGCCTCTTTTGCGCTGTTTGGACATCATCACCAACAACCCCGCTCCGACGACGAGCAAGGCGCCTAATAACGTGGAGCGATTCTGAGACGCCCACAATTGAAAACTGTGCTCGCGTGAAGTGAGATCGAATGGCCCGTGGGATCCAAGGTCGCGTGGGACCGGTTCCCAAAAGTTATCCGGCTGTTCAGGGTTCGAGAGTTCCGGCAACATCGAGCCTTCCCAAGCGGCGGTCGCCAGATAATGATCGAGCAAACCGGGGAAAACTTTTTCGCCCAGCGTCGCCTCCACGGTGGTATGCCCGACCATTATTTCGCGCCGATCATTTTCAGCGGCGAACAGAATTGCACGAGCGGCGATTTCAGGCTGGTAAATCGTCCCGGTCGGCCGCACCTGGTGCCGCATCTTGTTCTTCGTCCATATAAATTGCGTGGTATTCAACGCCGACATATTGACGACGGTCAACCGCACATTACTCTTCTGATGAATCAGTTCACTCCGGAGCGATTCCGTAAAGCCTTGGATCGCATGTTTGCTCGCGCAGTATGCGCTCTGAAGCGGAATCGAGCGAAATGCCAAGGCTGATCCCACTTGCACTATCGCACCGCGATCGCGCGGCATCATTCTTTTCAGAGCGCAATGAGTCCCATAAACGTTTCCGAGGAAAGTGACTTCGACTACGTGCCGGAACTCGTCGGAAGTCAATTTGATGAAGGGGCTGTACAACGAGACCATGGCGTTATTGATCCAGAGGTCTATCGGCCCAAACTCACGTTCGGCCGTAGCTGCGGCGGCTTCCACCTCCTGGAAGTTGGAGACATCCGTTGGCACCGACAGCGCACGTCCGCCACGCGATTCCACGTCGCGCTTTGCACCCTCGAGGCCTTCGCGCCCTCGAGCTAGAAGAACTATCTTCGCCCCCCGTTCAGCAAGTAGCCGAGCCGTGGCGCGGCCCACGCCTCCCGATGCGCCGGTGATTACCGCTACCGTCTTCTTTCCAATCCCCATGTCGTCGTTCTCCACCAGGCCAACATCGACTCTGCAATCTTGAAGCTTCAATCGCGTCACTCCCCTTCCACCTCTCAAAAACAAGAGCAACACGTACCAGCAGCAAAAAAAGTGCCGTGTTACAGATGCCTGATCATGGCCGGAAAATAATGGCTAGGCCTGACCGGCACTATGTACGGCATCGCCGTTAGATGACGCCGCCGCTTCCTCGAGATGCCATGGGACCGTTATAAGAGTCAGGCGGCGCCCATGTCGAAGCAACGCAGCGCGCAGGCGCCGCGCGCGATGATTGTGCAGCAGATACTCCCAAAAGTGACTTTTCACCAACTCCGGTACAATTATCGCCACCTCACGATTAGGAAAGTCCTCTTGCAGCTTGCTAATGCACTCTAATAGTGGTGCCACAAACTTGCGAAACCTGGAGTGGATTCTGATAAGTCTCGGGCAGCGAAACCGGCTTTGCTCAGCAGGCATCTCGACGTAGCGATGCCAATCCTGCCGAAAACGTTCCTCTTTTCCTTCATCGTGCGGTTCGGCAACTTCGCCCAGATGAATAACTATTACATCCCCTGAAATGCGCATGCCGAAATGGAGAGCCTTGGCAACAAGCCGATTCCAGCGTTCGGCAGTAATTATGACAACGGGGGGTTGATGGTTTCCCAAATCCAGTGGCCGAAATGAGCGAATCTCCGTCTCAACGTGGTCGTAATAGCGTTTCACCGCCTTAAACATCGCAATCAACAGTGGAATCGCCACTATTGTGATCCACGCCCCCTCACGAAACTTGGTCGCCACAATAATCGTCACCGCGACCGCAGTCGCGACTGCTCCAATCAGGTTAATCGCGAGCTTTCCGTGTATCCTCGAGCTTCCGACGCCCGTACTCTGCGCGCCGCCGACTCGCTGTTTCCACCAATGCATCACCATGCCGGTTTGGGATAAAGTGAAAGCTAAAAAGGCGCCTATGGCGAATAGCGGAATCAGCCGGTCGGTGATCCCATCGAACATCACCAGCAGCAGCCCCGCGATAATAGCGAGAAACAAAATACCGATGACAGAACCAGCCGGCGACCTACTGTCGCGAAACCGTTAGGTAAATATCCATCATTCGCGATCATGCCGCACAATCTAGGCATATCCGCGAAACTGGTATTTGCCGAAAGCGATAAGATTAGCAGCACACTGCCAATCGTGACGTAATAGAAAATTCCGCGACCTACTACCGCGGCGGCCAACTGCGCCAGAACGCTCTGATAGCCGGGCTTTGTCTGATCCATAGCCGCGATCCCATAGGCTCTGGACAGATAGGCAATGCCGGCCAGCAGGACGGCTAGGATAAGAACAATGCCTGACAAGGTCCGGTGCGCGCGCTTCACGGCTGGATCGCGAAATGCGTTCACACCGTTACTCACCGCCTCGACGCCGGTCATGGCCGTGCATCCACTTGCGAAGGCGCGCATCAGCAACCAAGCTGAAACTGATTCAGTCGCGGCCCGTGCCGTGGGAAGCGGGTCAAGCGCCGCGGGATGCCCTGCATTCGCAATCGACCGTGCTATTCCGATAATCAGCAAAATGCCAAGACAGCTAACGAAAAGGTAAGTTGGGGGACCGAAAACCCAACTCGTCTCCATCGTGCCGCGCAGATTCACCGCCGTAATAAGGAACAAAACTAAAAGACAAAGGGCGAGTGTATATGGGTGAAGAGCCGGCAGAGCAGAGACCAGTGCCGCTATGCCAGCCGAAATGCCCACGGCTACATTCAGAATGTAGTCAATTAACAACGCCGCACCCGCCAGAAGACTCAGATTGGTACCAAGATTTTCGCGAGCTACGATATAAGAGCCGCCCGCGTTGGGATAGGCTTCGATAGTTTGGCGATATGAGGCGTACAGCACTGCCAGAAGGCCAAGAATCGCTAAGGTAATTGGCTCAATGAAGTGCAATCCGGCTGCGCCTAGCGGGAGCAGGATGGTCAGTGCCGCCTCTGGCCCGTATGCAGACGAAGCCAGCCCATCGAGCCCGAACGTCGGCAAACCAGCCAACGAACCTATCTTTTGCTCAGACTGATCATCGGAAGGCAGAGGTCTGCCCAAAAGTAAATTGCTTAGAGACATAGTTAAAATGGTGGCATCGAACCTCCATTTTACGTTGCGAAACATATGCCGTTGTGGCGAGACTCAACAGGTGCGAACGGGAAGTAATCTTCGGTAGGCGCATAATTCTTCGCTTGGCTGGTTGACCATGGCGACTGCCGTTAGATCGGAGCCGCGTATCGCACCGCAAAAGTGAAGATTCTTCACCCTTCTTTTCTGAAACCACACGGTAAGCACAAAAATCGTTCAAATAGGGAAGTTAAGCACAGGCAAAAAAATACGACACGTGGCATCTCCCTTGCAGTAAAAAGCGCCGTCCACTTTTTAAACTATTTGTAACGTCCGTTAATCGCTTTCGTCGAACTCTTAATACGTTCATCGTCCCCCTGCTGGAGTGACTTGCATGGGAAGGAAAGTATTAATCGTTGGAGGTGCCGGCTTCATTGGGTCCCATCTCGCGGACGAATTGCTCGAACAGGGTCATCGCGTCCGCATTCTCGATAATCTTGATTTGCAAGTACACGGAGACGACGCGACTCGGCCCGATTACCTAGACAGCGAGGCCGAACTCACAGTGGCGGATGTTCGCGATGCTATTGCAGTTGAGCGTGCACTGCATGGAGTCGAGGTGGTTTATCATTTGGCTGCCGCTGTCGGCGTCGGTCAGAGCATGTACGAGATCTCACGCTACAGCTCGGTCAACTGTCTTGGCACGGCGGTTCTCCTTGAGGCGATTATTCGCAATCCCGTAGAACGGCTAATCGTAGCTTCGAGCATGAGCGTTTATGGTGAGGGATCCTATCGAAACTCTGATGGCCATATTGTTGCGCAGGCCCGGCGCGATGTTCTTCGGCTGACAGATCATGAATGGGAACTTACCGACGATGTGGGGCGCCAACTAACCCCGATGCCGACGTCAGAGGCGAAAGCGCCTGAACCGAGCTCGGTGTACGCGCTATTGAAGTACAACCAGGAACGCACGTGCTTATGCGTAGGAGAAGCCTACAAAATTCCGACTGTGGCACTGCGCTTCTTTAATGCGTTTGGCTCCCGGCAAGCGCTATCGAATCCTTATACCGGTGTAATGGCCATATTCGCCGCACGTCTGCTTAATGGAGAGTCGCCGTTAATTTACGAAGACGGGGGCCAGTTGCGCGACTTTGTCAGTGTTCGCGATGTGAGCCGAGCCTGTAGATTGGCGATGGAATCTGAGCGCGCGATCGGCCAGGTTTTCAACGTGGGCAGCGGCAGCGCTTGCGCTGTGTTGGAGTTAGCGGAACGGATGGCGTCGGTGCTCGGACGTTCAAACATTAAAGCACAAGTAACGCGAAAATATCGTGTCGGAGACATTCGTCATTGTTTTGCTGACATTTCCCGTGCACAAAACATTTTAGGATTCCAGCCTAAAGTGTCACTCGAGCAGGGACTAGTGGAATTGGCGGAATGGCTCGCGGGCCAGGTGGCTTTGGATCGCGTGGCGCAGGCTGGCGCCGAATTGGCGCATCGAGGGTTGGCGCTATGAGAAGCAGTGTGTACGCGCTCACGAGCAATGGCAATGCGTTCAATGGCCGGCATTTACTGAATGGACGGCATAATCACGAAAGTAGTTGGATCCGTACTGCCAGTCCGGTGCTGATTACCGGAGGGGCTGGCTTCATTGGAACCAACCTCGCGTTTAGATTGCTTTCACAAGGCCAGCCGGTAGTTGTCTTGGACAACTTATCGCGAAACGGCGCGAATGCAAATCTTCAGTTTCTCTCCTCACGATTCGGCAAATTGATTGAAGCTAGGATCGGCGATGTCCGCGATGCATCCGAACTACGAAAAAGCGTAAAAAAAGTATCGGCAGTATTTCATTTTGCCGCTCAAGTTGCGGTGACTACCAGCCTCAAGTGTCCGCTGGAGGACTTCGAGGTTAATGCACGCGGAACATTAAATCTGTTGGAAGCATTGAAATCGCTTGAAAAGCCGGCGGTGCTTCTGTTTACCTCAACCAATAAGGTGTATGGTCGGCTTGAGTCAATTCTGCTTGAGGAAGCCGGCACGCGTTACGTTCCTCGCGATCCTGAGATTCGCCGACGCGGTATCGGAGATGACTGCCATTTGGATTTTCATAGTCCTTATGGCTGCTCCAAGGGTGCCGCAGATCAGTATGTCCTCGATTACGCTAATAATTTCGGCCTGACTGCAATTGTATTTAGAATGAGCTGCATCTACGGCACGCATCAGCGCGGTAACGAAGATCAGGGCTGGGTGGCGCACTTCGTATCGCGTTTTTGCGGCGGAAAGCCATTAACTATTTTTGGCGACGGTAAGCAGGTGCGCGATCTTCTTTTTGTAGATGACTTGATCGACGCGATGCTTCTGGCGCACGACCACGCATCCGAGCTCACTGGGCGCGCATTTAACATCGGCGGGGGGCCAACAAACGCAATCAGCCTGTTAGAACTTATCCAATTGCTGCGGGAGATGGGTATTGCAGCCCCTGAAATTCGATCCGCCCAGTGGCGCGCTGGCGATCAATACTATTATGTTTCAGACACCGCCCGCTTTCGGCACTTAACTGGCTGGCGGGCAAAGATCGGCATTCGCGAAGGTTTGCATCGTCTTTACCAATGGCTGGCCACTGCCCCAACTGATCCTATCTCACAGTTCAGTAACTGAGCCAAGCCGCAATGCTCGCCGTACAGATTGTAGCACCTAGAAAATGCGAGCTGATCGAAGTTCCTGTTCCAACCCCGGGGCCCGCGCAGGTTAGACTTCGTATGGAAGGCAGTGGCGTATGTGCTTCAAACCTCCCTTTATGGGAAGGACGCGAATGGTTTAACTACCCGGTCGCGCCTGGAGGACCGGGTCACGAGGGATGGGGAACGGTGGACGAGGTAGGTGAAGCGGTATCGCTCGTTCGGCCTGGCGATCGCGTTGCAATACTTTCTTACCGAGCGTTTGCCGAATATGACCTCGCACATGAAGGTCAGGTGATACGCTTACCTGAGGTATTCGCGAACAAACCTTTTCCCGCCGAAGCGTTCGGCTGCGCGTTCAATATTTTCAAACGCAGCGATGTGCATCCTGGGCAGACCGTAGCAATTGTCGGCGTCGGTTTTCTTGGCGCAGTCCTTACGCAGCTCTGTTCAAGTGCCGGAGCCACGGTAATTGCGATATCGAGACGATCCACCTCTTTGAGCCTCGCCCGAGAGTACGGCGCATCGCACGTCCTCGCATTCGCAAATGATCCCGTCCAAGAGGTCGCTCGCCTTACAAATAGACTCGGATGCGAACGCGTTATCGAAGCTGCAGGTTTGCAAAGCACTCTAAATCTCGCGTCGGCCATCATTGGTGAGAACGGCAAATTAATTTTAGCCGGGTATCATCAGGACGGCTTGCGAATCGTAGATCTTCAGCGCTGGAATTGGCTTGGCATCGATGTGATCAATGCACACGAGCGCAAACCTGAAATGTATTGTTCGGGAATGCGGGCGGCCGTTGAGGCCGCAGCCGAGGGCGTGTTCGACTATTCGCGTCTAATAACCCATCGATTGTCAGTCCACGAATTGAACGAAGCCTTCAGCGCATTGGCTGAGCGGCCGCAAGGCTTCGTTAAAGCTACGGTCGAATTTGCGGTGGATCAAAGAACTCGCGGAATCTAAAGTGAAACTTCGCTTGGGATTTGTGGGCTGTGGATGGATCGGGTGTAAACGCCTGGAAGCGCTACATCGATCAAATAACGCATTTATACAAGTTATCGCAGAACCTGACCCAGTTGCCAAAGCCCTCGCTGCCGAAATCGTTCCGGCGGCACAATTGGTTGATTCGCTGGAGCAAACTTTCGAATGCGCGTTGGACGGGATCGTGCTCTCAACGCCCAGCGCCTTTCATGCGGACCAGTGTTGCCGCATTCTTTCGAACGGAGTCGCGGTATTTTGTCAAAAGCCCGTGGCGAGAACAGCGGAAGAGACGCGCACGATCGTCGAGGGCGCGAAATCTGCAGACCGGCTACTCGATACGGACTTTTCCTATCGCTTTACAACTGCGATGCGAAACATCCGCGAACTGGTGCAAACCGGTATTCTCGGCGAGATCTACTCTATCGACGCTGCTTTTCACAATTCTTATGGCCCCGACAAGCAGTGGTATTATGATCGCAATCTGTCAGGCGGCGGATGTTGCATCGATTTAGGCATCCATCTGATAGACCTAGCCCTTTGGCTTTTGGGATTTCCGAAAGCTATGTTTCGACACGCCCGCATGTTTGCAAGTGGACGACCGCTTCGTAATGTGGATTCACGGACTGTCGAAGACTATGCAATGATCTGTTTCGATGCCGGAAACTCGCAAGTCAACGTCGCTTGTTCCTGGAATCAACCCACAGGCGGAGATGCTCTAATAAGTGTGATTGTCCGCGGCACCCTTGGTGCCGCCGAACTACGAAACATAAACGGCTCTTTCTATGATTTTGAGGCCGTTCACTATTTTAAACATGAACGGCGCATTCTGGCGCAGCCGCCTGACGAGTGGGGCGGACGCGCGCTACTAAGCTGGGTTTCTCGGTTGTCCCTCGGTAATTGTTTCGACCAGTCCGTCTACCGCTTGATACGGGTGTCGGAAATCGTCGATGCGGCTTACTTGCATGTTGCCAATCAGTGAAGAACCAGGCTTTACACGAAAAGAAACGCACACGGATTCTTATGACCGCCGATGCGGTCGGCGGCATTTGGAACTATGCTGTCGAGCTTGCAAGGGCTCTCGACCATTTCGACTGCGACGTGTTATTAGCGGTAACGGGCCCAGCACCGAACGCTTCTCAAATGGAGGAGATGGCTTCCGTACCCCACGTTGCAATGGTTGCGATACCTTCCAAGCTGGAATGGATGGAGTCGCCCTGGGACGACGTGCGCCGTACCGGTTACAGATTGCTTGAACTAGCACAGGAGTGGCAACCGGATGTAGTTCATTTAAATTCGTATTCTTACGCGAGTGCGTCTTGGGATGTTCCGATTGTCGTAGTGGCACACTCTTGCGTACTGTCCTGGTGGCGGGCAGTGAAATTATCGGATCCTCCCGTTGAATGGAACCGCTACAAGAGGGAAGTGGAGCGCGGGCTCGAGTCCGCGCATGTGGTAGTGGCCCCCACTGGGACACTGTTATCCGCTCTGAAAGAACATTACACGTGGGATTCTCCTGCTGTTGTAATTCCAAATGGAATTAGCGGCTGTTTCGCTTGTCAAACACCTAAACACGACTTTGTGTTTGCTGTGGGACGTATTTGGGATGAAGCTAAAAATTTCAAAGCTTTGGCTTCCGTTTCTCGGATGGTTCCATGGCCGATACTGGTAGCTGGGGACATTTCGCTTGCGAGTAATACAGCAGGAAGGGGAGACCTTAAAGCGCTGGGACGTTTGTCTTCGTCTGCCACCAGGGAGTGGATGAGCATGGCGGGCATTTATGCATTCCCGGCCAAATACGAGCCATTCGGCTTGTCTATCCTGGAGGCTGCATCGGCAGGATGTCCGCTTATTCTTGGCGATATTCCCAGCCTTCGCGAAAACTGGGAAGATGCTGCCGTATTTGTCGAACCCGACGATCGACTTCAGTTGGCCGACGCCTTAAACGCACTGATCTGCGATTCAGTGAGTAGAGCTACGCTCGGCGAGAAGGCGAAGAGCCGCGCGGCCCACCTGTCAAGCGCCCGAATGGCGGAAAATTATGCGTCGCTTTACGAGAGCTTAAGGACTGGGCGGATTGACAACTGGCTACGGAACGTTGGTGCGAAAATATGCGCATCGTGATCTTTTGTCATTCGATGATGTCGGATTGGAACAATGGTAATGCGCATTTTATTCGCGGAATCGCTTCAGAGTTGGTGGGCATGCAGCACGTCGTGGACGTCTATGAGCCGCAGGATGCATGGAGTGCGGTTAACTTGACGTTAGAGCATGGTGTGGCGGCATGTGAACGCTATCGATCGGTTTATCCCTCGATTGAAAGTAAGCGATACGATCCGGAAGGCATGGACCTTGAACGAGAGTTGCAAGGGGCGGATCTCGTTCTTGTGCATGAGTGGAATACGCAAAACATCATCAATGGCGTGGCGAGACTTCGGGAGCGTATTCCTTTCATCGCGCTTTTTCACGATACACATCATCGTAGTATTTCTACGCCTGACGCGCTGATCAACTGTGACATAGGAGGATATGACGGCGTACTGGCGTTTGGCCGTGCTCTGGCGCGGATTTACTTGCAAAGCGGATTATCCAATAAAGTGTTCATTTGGCATGAGGCAGCCGATATACGAACGTTTAAGCCGGAGCTGTGTCAGAGGAAAACTGATGATCTTGTGTGGGTCGGAAACTGGCGACGAAGAACGTGCGAGCGAGTTGAGTGAGTTTTTCGTTGAACCGGTTCGACGACTTCTTCTCAGAGCTTCCGCGTACGGAGTTAGGTATCCAGGAGGGGCACTGTCCGCATTAAAAAGCGCGGGCGTCACATATCGCGGCTGGATACCAAACTTTGAGGTTCCCCAAGTATTCGCCAAAGCTGCCCTTACGGTGCATATTCCGCGCCGGCCTTACGTGGAGGCTCTTCCAGGCATTCCCACAATTCGAGTGTTCGAGGCTCTTGCGTGCAAAATTCCACTGATTTGCGCTCCCTGGGAGGATACCGAAAAGCTTTTTCGGAAGGGAGATTTTCTTATAGCTAGAAATGGCGATGAGATGTCCCGCGCGATAGAGGGCTTGCTGAAGCATCCCCAGGCCGCCGCTCAGATGGCGCTGCGAGGATGGCGGACAGTTCTCGAACGCCACACCTGTAGACATCGCGCCGCGGAGCTTCTGAACATTTACCATTATTTGAGCGATAACGGAACGATTGACTGCAGGAACACTCCTTGAGTGCACGCTGGAAAATATCGATGTTCGGTTCAAGTCTGGTGTCCGCATACTGGAACGGCGCGGCTACGTATTACCGCGGCATCGCAAAAGCCCTTCATGAGAGGGGCCACCGAGTGTGCTTTTACGAGCCCGATGCGTACGAACGGCAGAAGCATCGGGACATCCCGGATCCGTCGTGGGCCGAAGTGGTCGTCTATGATGCCAGCAATGACGCACAGATCTGCGGCGCACTCGAACGGGCGCGACGCTCGGATCTGGTCGTAAAATGCAGCGGCGTGGGAGTCGCCGATGAGTTGTTAGAGCGTGAAATCGCCAGGATGGGAGATGTCGATTGCCTAACTGCCTTCTGGGACGTTGATGCACCCGCCACGCTCGACCGAATCGCCGCTGATCCGAAAGATGCCTTCCGGGATCTGATTTCCGCATTTGACATCATTTTTACTTACGGAGGCGGGCCACGCGTGGTAAACGCCTATACATCGCTGGGAGCCAGGCGTTGCCGGCCCATCTACAACGCAATCGATCCAATTACTCACTACCCGGTTGCACCTGATGGGCGCTTTCGCGCCGACTTATCGTTCCTCGGCAATAGACTACCTGATCGGGAACTACGGGTGGACGAATTTTTTGTGAAGTCCGCGACGCGGTTACCCGGAATGTCCTTCCTGCTCGGAGGCAACGGCTGGGGCGATAAACCATTGCCGGACAACGTCACATACCTCGGACACGTTTACACCAGGGATCACAACGCATTTAACGCGAGCGCCCTCGCCGTACTGAACGTCGACCGCGCGAGTATGGCTGCGTATGGCTATTCCCCTCCCACCCGAATATTCGAAGCCGCTGGAGCTGCCGCTTGCATTATCAGTGACGGATGGGACGGCATCCACATGTTTTTAGAGCCCGGGCGCGAGGTGCTGGTGGCCCGAGACGGTGACGAGGTCATCGAAATTCTCACCAAGCTTTCCAAAAACCAAGCTCAAAAAATCGGAGTGGCCGCTCGAAAGCGAATTCTAGCGGAACACACGTATCAGCACCGGGTAAAGCAGATCGAATTAGCGCTTGAATACGGAACCTTTGGTGAAAGGAGGATAAAGCCATAACCGCCAGCCGCTTGAAAATTGTGATACTTGGCCTTTCCGTTCGGTCATCATGGGGTAATGGTCACGCGACGACGTATCGCTCTCTTATCCGCGCGCTAGCACAGCGCGGCCATCGGATTATTTTTCTAGAACGCGACACTCCTTGGTATGCGCAAAACTGCGACATTTCGACTCCCTTCGAAGCCGATGTTCATCTTTATAGCGATTTTCAGGATCTACGGGCGCGGTTTGCCTCGCTGGTGCGGGAGGCCGATCTAGTAATGGTTGGCTCTTATACTCCGGATGGAGTTGCAGTTGGCAGGTGGGCGATAGAGACGGCCGGCGGAGCCACGGCTTTCTATGACATCGACACGCCAATTACTTTAGAAAAGCTTGATCGGAACGATACCGAGTATTTATCGCGGGAAGTTATAAAAGATTACGACCTGTACCTATCCTTCACCGGTGGCCCCACGCTGGACAGGTTGAGCGCCTATGGTGCCAAGGCCACGCGGGTTTTGTATTGCTCGGCTGATCCCGACAGCTACTATGCGGAGCAACGCGCCGTTCGCTGGGATCTCGGCTACATGGGCACCTATAGCCAAGACCGCTCTTTGGCGTTGGATCACTTATTACTTGTACCGGCGAGACGTTGGAAGCATGGGCGGATGGTTGTCGCCGGACCGATGTACCCCGACACCGCGTGGCCATCGAATGTGACGAGGATCGAGCATGCCGCTCCCCGCGATCATCGAGCTTTTTACGGTTCACTGCGATTTACTCTAAATCTGACGCGCCAAGCCATGAAAAGTGCTGGCTATTCGCCCAGCGTACGCCTGTTCGAAGCTGCGGCTTGTGGCTGCGCCATTATTTCAGATTATTGGAATGGGTTGGAAGAATTCTTTTTGCCGGGAGAAGAGATTCTATTAGCTCGTACCTCCGATGAAATGCTGGGATACCTGAAACAACTATCAGATAGTGCTCGCAAGTCTATCGGAAAGCGCGCCCGCGAAAAAATTCTCGCTGAGCATAGCGGCGCTGTCAGAGCCAGACAGCTCGAACGGTACATCGCGGAAGTGGGCGCCTAACAACGCCGCGAGGATAGAAAATGACGCCAATTATTGCCAGTGGGAAGCAGTTCAGCCGAGACGAGATTCAGCATCACGTAAACAGTCTCGGTAGATGGTTTCATAACATCGACCTTTGCGGCGTACAAACTGCTCCCGATCATTTTCTTGGCGACTTTCCGGCTTCCAAATGGAAGCGCTTTGAGCATGCTATTCCTCAGGACCTCCGCGGAAAAGCCGTGCTGGACATCGGATGCAATGGAGGCTTTTATTCACTTGAAATGAAGCATCGTGGTGCAAGCCGGGTACTTGGTATCGACTGCGACGAAGATTATCTGGCACAAGCCAGGTTCGCCGCGCAGGTATGTGGCGCGGATATCGAATTTCGTCGGATGTCGGTATATGACATCGCGAATATCGAGGAACGATTCGATCTGGTCTTGTTCCTCGGCGTTCTGTACCACTTGCGCCATCCCCTGTTGGCTTTGGATCTTATCCATGAGCACGTTGCCGGCGATACTCTGATATTTCAGTCGATGATTCGGGGTGCGGACAAAGTCGCCCGTGTCGCGCTTGATTACCCCTTTGATGAAACAGGAATTTTTACGCTTGGGGGAATGCCGCGCATGCAATTTGTTGAACATGGCTTCGCCGGCGATCCCACGAACTGGTGGATACCTAATCGGGCGTGCGTGGAAGCGATGCTTAGAAGCTCCGGCTTCGCCATCGTGGGACGCCCCGAAGACGAAGTATATGTGTGCCGCCGATTATCGGAGGAAAATAAGGCGGTACAGTCGTGATCGAGGCGGTAATGTTTTGGAACGAGCCGAACAACAAGTCCCACTGGGCTTGCGAGCTCGATCTAGGATGGAGGAGGTACGCCGAGATGACGCGGCTTGCCTCCGCCGCCGTCGCTTCGGAAGATCCGCGGGTACTCAAAGTGCTCGGCGGCATTTCGCCCATCGACGCGTCGTTTGTAAGCAACATGTCGCAGCAGAACGCACTCGCACAGATCGATGTCGTTGCCGTGCACGGCTTTCCCTTGGACTGGAATCACTGGCAAATCAATGAATGGCCGAACAAACTGAATGAGATTAAAGTGGTGACCCCACTTCCGATCTGGATAACCGAAGTGGGTGTATCAAGTTTTGGCGCGGAAGAGGTTCAGGACTTTGGACTCGCCCGAAGTGCGGAGCTGCTAATCGGACACACTGAGCGAATACACTGGTACAGTCTTTATGATCTTCCCAGGGCATGGCCAGCGACCACTCGCCATCGCGAGGCGGAGGGGTCCGCCTATTATCGCCATTTTTATATGGGTTTGTTTAGAGAGGATGGGTCTGCAAAGTTAGCTGCTCACACGTTTCGCGATTTCACTCCCGCGCTGGGCCTTTGCCAGTGGTTTCATTTTCAGGATCCGCGACTTGGGGATGCAGTCCGGCGAATGGACGATCTCGGTGTCACGTACTTGCGAACTGGGTTGAGCTGGGCGGACAGCTTACGGCCTGACGCCCTACAATGGTTTGACGAGCAAATGAAGGCGCTGGACAAGTTCAGGGTTACTTTGACCTTTTGCTTTACCCCGGAATCACACGGATTGGAGGCACATCACACCAGTCCGCCCAAGTGTCCGGAGGAGTTCGCCGACTTTTGCGCCTGCATGGTTCGCCGCTATGCGCGCTAGCTTTGGGTCGAGCGGCCGCGAACAATTGGTCGTCCGGGTTTCAGAGTAAACTAACCGGTGCGGAATTCTGCCGTCGGTAATGTGCATCAGTTCCGCACCGGCCCCACGAAGGTGATGATTGCTGTTCAATCCGCGGCGTAATTCGCGCGAATTGTCAGAAAATCATTTATGGGATTCCTGATGACCTCTCTTGCCATGCTCTACCGCAGCCTCACCGTGCTCTCGACCTTTGTTGGCATGCTCCTTGGCTTTGTCGTGATCGGCAGCTTCGTGATGGGTCGCAGCCGCATGGTGATGTTTAGCGGCTTCGTGATGGCGCTCGGCAGCATCCATATGATGCTTCGATGCTGGATGTTTTAGTGGCATGTGAATTCTCCCTTGTTTTGATGGTGGGCTGATGTTTAGACAACCCAGAAGTGAGGAGAAGCAACAAGGACGCCACGATTTATTCCACTGCTGCTGGTTGATTTGTCGAACCAGAGGGAAGATTCTCACCTGATAATTCAGAGGACTAAATTCCTAAAACTTTATGAAAAGTCTGAATTCTCCGGTCGAACCGCCGATTTTGCCGATGCTCTCCAAGCGAATCGACAAATTGCCCTCTAGCGGATAGTGATTTTCGAACCGAAATGGGACGGCTTTCGCACTTTGGCCCTCTGTAATAAAGAGAAAATTTTGCTTCAGAGCCGCGATGGCCAAATCTCTGAATCGCTACTTTTCCGAGTTGCTTAAAAGCTTTGGGAACGCAATTGCCTGCGCGATGTGTGCTCGAATGGCCAGATCGTCATCGCGAAGGATGCGCTCAATTTCGAGTCATTACAACCGAATTTATCCCGCTGCCTTGCGCGTGAAGCTTCTGTGCAGAGAGATTCTCGCATCGATAGTCGTTTCGATCTGCTCTGTGAAGACGTGATCTGCGGCACGAACCGTTTCAACGTCGCCGCGGAAAACTTGAATCGCTACTCAAATTAGTTAAGCCCCCAATTCATTTAACGCCGGGCCATGCTCATCCACGTGCTCTGCGCACCATTTCATGGCAGCTACACACTCACAATTTGCTTCGAAATCGCGGCACCGATAACGAACGTCCCATCTTCTGGCATAGATAGTGCTGACTTTTAAGACAAATCAGCTAAATCGGAGTTTCTATAATGCGTTCAATTGGAAAGGCTTTGACGACGTTGGCAGTGGGTTGGGCACTCGCCGCAACCGCTGCGAATGCCCAAGTTAATTATTCTGTTCCGAATACGGCAGCGAGGACACGGCGTAGCGCTGCCAACAATGATGTCAGACCAGGGTTCCTCTGGGGCCGGGTTAGAGATGTAAATAATCAACCAGCGGCGATGGCGCCTGTCGCTCTGGCTCGGGTTGTAAACGGTAAAGCAGAAAGACAGCCCTTGGTTAAGACTCTAACTGACGGCCGTGGCGCATACTTTCTGGATATCAGAAATTTGCAGCCCGGGGATTATATGGAAATCGTTAATCCCGGACCAAGCATGGCGGGAGGAAATTTGGGTGGTCAAAAGTTAGTGCATGTAGATAATCCTCAAGCCGGAATACATCAGGACGACTGGGTATTGAGTCAGACCCCGCCATCGGGACCGAACGGGCAACCGGGCTGATAAAGAGCGCGAAATATCATAGGACTACCCGGCTGGTAGCCCTATGATGGCGACAAATTAGTCTGCTCCAGCCACCGAACGACAAATCATCCACCGATTCTTCGGGGTTCTTCGGAGGTACGCTCCCAGAAACGAAGTTTACAGCAGCTTCTCAGGAAGTCAGCCACCTCTTTAGCAGTCTTAATCTCGATAAAGCCCTGGTCTAATTCCCGATTGCCTAGAACTGCTTTCAAAAGCGGCAGGGCAGAACTGGTGTATGCGACGAACTTCGAATGAGCGTAAGCATCTACGACAAAATCGCGCGCTGCTGGATCCTTAATCAATTGGGGAACAGCCTCGTCAGACACCAGCACTGCAATGGCATCATAGAGGACCGAAGGACCGCCGCTAATAGTTTGATTCGCCTCGAGCCATGAGCCATCACTCGCCTCGACTCCCCCTATCTCAGGCGCTATCACTTCGAGTATCGCGCCTTCTTTATCGAGCGCCTGCCGAAGCGCTTTTAACACGCCAACATCAACACCGTCGGAGGTAAGTACTCCGAGCTTGCGTCCTTCGAAGCTGTCGTGTGCATTGAGGAGGATGCTGAGCGACTGTACTGCTTCGAGATCGGTGCGCGGTGGTCGCGCGGGCTCCGCCGGCTTAGGCATCGTTTTGAGTCGCAAGGCCTTGGCGACCGCTTCCGCCAAAGCCCTGTCGACGTTAAGCAGATGAGAAATCACGCGGCTGCGAATTGCAGGAACCTCAACTTTGCTTAGCTCGAAAGTAAAAGCAGCGGTGATATGTTCCTGTTCGACTTTGGTTTGGCTGATGTAGAACTGGCGTGCCTGACTATAATGATCAGCAAAAGTGTCGGAACGGATTCGAAGCTTCGGACCGGTCTCCTGCGAAGGATAAGACTGGAAACCCCGCTCTGGCGATTCACGTGGGCCGCCAAACTCACCTCCCCACGAGTTCGGTTCGTAGTTCGCCCGGTTCGTCGGATTGACCAAGGTCATATGCCCATCTTGCTGAAGGGTGGCGAATGGGCATTTCGGTGCATTGATCGGAAGATGCGTAAAATTAGGGCCTCCGAGACGTTTGAGCTGCGTATCGAGGTACGAAAAATTGCGTCCCTGGAGTAAAGGATCGTTGCTGAAATCCACGCCGGGCACAATGTTCTGGGTGCAGAATGCGACTTGCTCGGTCTCGGCAAAAAAATTGTCCACGCAACGATCGAGCACCAGACGTCCAACTTTTCTAATTGGAACCTCTTCTTCTGGGATGAGCTTGGTGGCGTCCAACACATCAAAGGCAAAATTATCAGCAAACGTTTCATCGAAAAGTTGAAAGCCTAGTTCCCACTCAGGAAAGTTGCCGGACTGGATGGCAGCCCAAAGATCGCGTCGATGGAAATCCGGATCGGCGCCGTTGATCTTTACCGCTTCGTTCCAAACCACCGACTGCATGCCGAGTTTCGGCTTCCAGTGAAACTTCACGAAAGTCGACTTGCCACGCGCATTGACTAGGCGGAAGGTGTGTACGCCGAATCCTTCCATGAAGCGAAATGAGCGAGGTATTGCGCGATCGGACATGATCCACATCGCCATGTGAATACTTTCCGGGGTCAGGGAAATGAAATCCCAAAAATTATCGTGCGCTGTCTGAGCCTGCGGAAAGCCGCGATCGGGTTCCTCTTTGGCCGCATGAATAAGATCGGGAAACTTAATCGCATCCTGAATGAAGAATACGGGAATATTGTTGCCGACGATGTCCCAATTACCTTCCTTGGTATAAAGCTTTACCGCGAAACCGCGAACGTCGCGGGCAAGATCAGCGGATCCCTTATTTCCGGCCACTGTCGAAAATCGCACGAACGCAGGAGTTTTCTCGCCCGGCCTTTGAAACAGGTCCGCTCGCGTAACATTGGCGAGGCTGGCGTAATTCTCGAAATATCCATGCGCCCCGAAGCCACGAGCGTGGACGACTCGCTCGGGGATGCGTTCATGGTCAAAGTGGAAGATTTTTTCCCGAAAGTGGAAGTCCTCCATCGCGGTAGGACCGCGAGGGCCGATACGCAAGGAATTCTGATCGTCTGAGATCGGCGCCCCCTGCTTAGTGGTTAGCGTGGGTACCCCATCTTCGGCGATCTGGTGGGTTTCACCACCCTCACCCCTTTTGAGTTTTTGATCACCCAATTGCACTTTTTTTCGCCGCGTATCTGAATTATTTGCCATGATCGGTTCCTTGGCAGAGGTGGTGAGTTGAGGAAGGTGTGCTCAGTGAGTTGTTTGGATTAATGACCCTTGGTTTGCAATCCGAGGTGGCCATGACCGGAAAGTATCGAAAGATCGCGATCCCTGTACGACCTCTCAATCTGTTAACCGTGCCAGTGCGAACTCGAAATGGGGGAGCACCCCAATGCCCAGGCCCGTGTTCGCGCGGGGCTTAACGCAGAGTGTTGAGCGCAATATTTGACGAAATTTCAGTGAATAGGCCTCTCGCCCTGCTATGGGTTCTTGTAGGTGGTGGTCGAATGCTTCTCCACTACCTGCCCGTCCGGAGTCGTTGTGGTGCTGGTGGTATCATAGGTGGTTCCACCGGAGGACAGCAGCGATGCAGGTTTTGCGTATTCCTTGGTCGTGGTGGTTGTGGTGGTAGCCGGTGTTCCGCAACCCGCGACGACGGCGACTAAGGCCAACACTGTAAGCAATCTCATACCGATCTCCTGGCGACTTTTTAATCTTGTAAAAATCGCACCGCTACTTGAATCGGCATAAGCTGCAATACTCTTGCCAATCGTTTACCGTAAAGATTTTGCCGTACGCCTCCGCTCTCTGCTGTCCGACTTATTGCTGCCGTTTATTTTGCGCCCGAAACGCCAACTTGCTAACCGGCCGCGGCCGAGCCCGATTCTTTGCTCCGGGATAAAATCGCCTTCATCAGCCGCGGTGGAGAGATCGGCAGTTCGCACATCCTGATTCCAATCGCGCGGTAGATCGCACTGGCGACCGCCGCCATCACCGGGACAATCGACACCTCGCCCACGCCGCGAATTCCCAGCGGATGGCTCGGATTTGGAACTTCGACCAGGATGGTCTCGATCATCGGGAGGTCGAGACAGGTCGGCATCCGATAATCCAGCAGTCCGGCGTTGCGTAGCACGCCATTGCGGTCATAGACGTATTCTTCGTTGAGCGCCCATCCCAATCCCTGCACTGTAGCGCCCTGCATCTGGCCCTCGACATAGCTCGGATGAAGGGCGCGTCCGACATCCTGTGCGACGGTACACCGCAGAATTTGCACTTTGCCTGTTTCCGGATCGACCTCAAGATCGACACAAGTCGCCGCGAAGGCGTTGCCGACCGCTCCCACCAAACCGGCATTGAGTGATGCGCGTCCGGTGATCGGCCCGCCGGTACGATCCAGACGCGAAGCAAGTTGCCGGAGAGTTATCGGCGGGACCCCGTTGCCGCGCAATTTGAGCTCCCCGAGATTAAAGTCGATCTCCTCGGGCTTGGACTTCCAAAGCAGGGCGGCGCGCTGCTTGAGTTGCTGCACCACATCCTGAGCGGCATTGTAGACTGCGAGTCCCGTCGCCACCGTGACGCGGCTTCCGCCGGTTACGTCGGTATGGCCAATCGAATCCGTATCGGCCACCACCGGGCGGACGTCATTCACGTCCACGCCGAGCACTTCCGCCGCGATCATTCCCATCACCGCGCGCGAGCCGCCGATATCCACCGATCCGGTCACCACGCTGAGCGTGCCATCGGTGTGAAAGTTCACTGTGGCGGAGGATTGGCCGCCGGCATTGAACCAAAAACCCGCCGCCACGCCACGGCCGCGGTTGGAACCAATCACTTTGGAGCGATAATGTTCGCTACGTTTGAGCGCCTCACAGCATTCGATCAGGCCGATGCGCTTGAACGGCGGACCGGCGGGTTGCGGCGTGCCCTCGCGCGAGCCGTTGAGAATCCTGAAGTCGAGCGGATCGATTCCACATCGCTGGGCCAGCTCGTCGATAACGGTTTCGCACGCGAAGGCGGAGTGAGGCGCGCCGGGCGCCCGATAGGCGGCGACTTTGGGCTTGTTGACGACCACGTCGTAAGTATCGATGAGAAGGTTCGGGATATTGTAGGGCGCGGTGGTGGTCATCGCGCCGGCCATAAAGGGGGAACCGGGAAAGGCGCCGGCCTCATACGCCATCCAGACTCTGGCAAATGTAAGCCGGCCATCGCGGGTGGCACCCATTTTAACTTCGATTCGGGTGCCTGAGCTGGGACCGGTGGCGCGCAGCACCTCGCCGCGATTCATCACCATTTTGACCGGTCGCGCAGTTTTTTGGGCCAGGAGTACCGCCACGGGTTCCAGGTAGACGGTAGTTTTACCGCCGAAACCTCCGCCAATTTCGGCCGGGACCACCCTGATGTCACCTACTGGCAGCTTGAGCAAATAGGAAAGCAGTAAGCGCACCTGAAACTGGCCCTGTGACGAGCAATAGACCGTGATGCGGCCGTCGGGCTGGTAGACGGCGAGCGCATTCTGCGGCTCGATGTAACCTTGATGAACGGTTGAGGTCCGGTAGGTGTGCTCGACGACAAAATCCGCTTGAGCGAGGCCTGCTTCAACGTCGCCACGCTTGAATTGTCCGTGAGCCGCGACGTTAGTCGGCTGGTCTGGATTCTCGGGCCGGCCGGGTTCATTGCGGCTGACCAGCAGTTGGCTGCGCAGCTCGGGAAGCAAAATCGGCGCATCGGGTCTCATGGCCTCATCGCAAGTCAGCACCGGCGGGAGCGGCTCGTAATCGACCTCGATCAGCTTGAGCGCCTCTTCGGCTATGTGAGGGCTGATAGCGGCCACCGCAGCCACCGCGTGACCGTCGTACAACACCCGGTCGCGCGCCATCAGATTCAATGAAAGATGGCGCGGATTGCCCATCAGCTCGCCGATCGGCACCTGAGCGTCCTCGAGGTCGGGGAAATCGGCCCCCGTGATTATGCCTTTGACCCCCGGTAGTGCCAGCGCTTTGTCGCATCGAATCGCTTTGATGAGGGCGTGGGCGTGCGGGCTGCGCAGGACCTTGCCATGCAGCATCCGCGGCAAGTAGTAGTCGGCGCCGAACTTTGCTGCTCCGGTTACCTTATCGAAACCGTCGGGGCGGACCGGCCGCGTCCCGATTACCCGAAACTCAGGCGAAAAGTCGTCGATCGATTTGGCCATATAGCTTATTCCTGTGAAATTGTTGTTTTAGCCTATAGCACAGGCGGGAGCGCATCGAAAAAGAGCATTGGTCAATCAAAAGCGGCAAGACCGACAAAAGCTGCAGGACCGATCAAGCGGTAGCGAGCGCGCAAAAGCCGGCCGGCGTCGTTTTTGTCCAATTGAACTGGCAGTGAAAGAAGCGATTGCTGTATGAAGGAATCGCACCGACGTTCTATGGCAGACTCGATAGGTCGATAGAAGGACCATGCCTCAATACGCAAAATTCACAACCACGGTAGTGGGAGCGCACAGCGTACCGCGCTGGTATGAGGCGCTGGATCGGATGATCACGTTGGGGCAACTCTCGACCGGCGACCTCGAAGACGCGCAGTTTCGCGCTACTCAGGCGGCGATTCTGGAACAGGAGATCGCGGGCATCGACATCATAACCGGCGGCGAAATGCATCGGCGAACCCACAATCGGCACTCGCCACCAAACGCGATGCTGAACCACTTCTGGCGAAAGATTCCGGCTCTTCAGGGCGAAACTCGTCCGATGCCCATCAGCAAGCATGATCCGAACGTGTTCCATCCTGCCGCAATTTGTCGGGGTCCGATCACTGATTCGACGGACCTGGGACTGGTCGAGGAATTCCGGACAGTTTCGACCTTTGCGCGCAAGCCGGTCAAGGTCACGATGACCGGGCCGCATCTATTGGCCGCGGTAGTTTATGATGAGTACTACCACGACTTCCAGCGCATGATGATGGATCTCGGCAAGCTGCTGCATCAAAATTTCAAATGGCTGGCGGAAGCGGGATGCAAGCACATCCAAATCGATGAACCATACTTCACGGTTGCCGACGAAGATCAGGTGGGGGCCGCCGTCGATGTAATCAACCTCGCGATCGAAGGACTTCCCGACGACGTTCACGTCCTGGTGCATATTTGTCAGGGCAACTATGCCGTAGGGGCCGATTACGATGGGCAAATTGGACATCGTTATTTCGATACGGGCCGCTACAAGGCCGATCTTATCTGCAAAATCGAATGCGACGCCTACCTGATCGAGCATGATATGACGGGATATTACGAAGGTTTGCTGGGCAACAAGCAGCTCGGCGTCGGGGCCGTGGATGTGCAATCCCCCAACGTTGAAACCGGTGAACTGGTGGCGGATCGGATCAGGGCCCACCGCTGGCTCGCACCGGAGCAGACCATAATTACGAGCTCATGTGGTTTCAATCATCTTCCCCGGCACATCGCCCTCGGCAAGCTTCGCGCCATGACCGAGGCGAAAGTGATTCTGCGCGGGGAGCCGTAGGAGCGCGTCGGTATGAACAAAAATCAGCATGACCGCAGGAATGGAGAAGGCGCGTCGGAGGATCGGATTCGCTTGGCGGAGGCCGCCAGCGGAATCGGAACCTTCGAGCTAAATCTATCGACCAACCATTGGGAGTGGACGCCGCAAGCGGCGGCCCTCTTCGGTTTCGATCCGCGAAATTTGAAGCCGTCGCTCGGGGAGTGGGAGTCCGTGGTTTTTGTTGATGATTTACCAAAATTGCGTTCTGCGATTGAGGCATCAACGCGAACCGGCAGCTTTCACGTGGAATTCCGGGTCAGGCACGCTGACGGCAGTATTCACTGGATTGCCGGAAAGGGGGAGGTTATCGGGGACCATGCCGGGCGATGGCTGCGAGGCGCCTATTACGAGATTACGGAGCGTAAGGTGCTTGAGTCTCGATTGCTGGCGCTGAATGAGACGCTGGAATCGAGGGTGGCGGAGGTGCGCGAGGAGGCTCGGACGTTGGAGGTGCTGAATCGGATAGGAGTTGCGGTGGCCGCGGAACTAGATTTGGAGCACCTGGTCCAAATCGTAACCGATGCCGCGGTGGAACTAAGCGGGGCGCAGTTCGGCGCTTTTTTTTACAACGCGATGAGCGAGGCCGGAGAAACTTATACCCTCTATACACTTTCGGGAGCGTCGCGCGAAGCTTTCTCCAGCTTTCCGATGCCGCGCAATACCGCCATCTTTGAGCCGACCTTCCGCGGCCACGGTCCGGTTCGCTCCTCCGACATTCAGCTTGATCCGTGGTACGGAAAAAATTCACCATATAATGGGATGCCGAAGGGCCATTTGCCGGTACGCAGTTACATGGCCGTTCCCGTTATCTCGCGCAGCGGCGAGGTGTTAGGTGGTCTGTTCTTCGGACATCCTCAACCGGGAGTGTTCACCGAGCGGGCTGAGCGCATTGTTGTGAGCATAGCGGCGCAAGCAGCGGTCGCGATCGACAATGCCCGTCTCTACCAATCCAGTCAGCGCGAAATCGAAGCGAGGAAGCGTGCGGAACAAGAGCTGCAACGGTTGAATGAGACGCTTCAGGAACGAATCACCGAACGCGCCCAGCAGCTTGCGGCAAGCGCCACCAAACTTGAAGAAACGCAGCGCCGATTTCAGATCCTCGTCGAAGGTGTCACCGATTACGCAATCTATATGCTCGATCCGCAGGGATACGTAATCAACTGGAATCCCGGCGCTGAGCGAATCAAAGGCTATACACGCGAGGAAATCCTCGGCCAGCACTACTCGCGCTTTTACACCGAAGAGGATCGGGCGAAACGCCTGCCAGATAAGGTGATCGCCACCGCAACTCGGATCGGCAAGTACGAAGCGGAAGGCTGGCGAGTGCGCAAGGATGGCAGCAGATTCTGGGCGAATGTGGTGGTCAATGCCATTCATGACCCGGCCGGTCAGCTGCTTGGATTCGCCAAGATCACGCGCGATTTGACTGAGAGACGGGCGGCCGAAGAGGGCATCCGTCAGGCGCAGAAAATGGAAGCAGTGGGCCAATTGGTAGGCGGAGTGGCCCACGATTTCAACAACCTGCTTACGGTGATTTGCGGAAATATCGAGGTTCTACGGCGTCGGCTGCCGGAAGGGAGTGACGATAATCTACGTCGATTGGCCGCCGCGGCTTTGCGTGGCGGGGAGCGTGCGGCGATCCTCACGCATCGTCTCCTGGCCTTCGCTCGCCGTCAGCCACTTCAACCGAAGCCTCTTTCCGTCAATACGGCGATCAGCAGTATGTCCGAGATGCTTCACCATACATTGGGTGAAAACATCCTGGTTGAAACTGTTCTCGCCGCCGGTGTGTGGCCCGTTTTCGTTGATGCCAACGAACTTGAAAGTTCTTTACTCAACCTTGCCGTCAATGCGCGTGACGCCATGCCGGACGGCGGTAGACTGACCATCGAAGCCGCTAACGTCTACCTCGATGAAGAATATGGCGCGAGAGCGGAAGTGCCCGCAGGCCAGTATGTGGTGCTATCCGTGAGCGATACCGGCACGGGGATGACGCCGGAGGTCGTGTCGCAGGCATTCGAGCCGTTTTTCACCACTAAAGAGGTGGGGCAGGGAACTGGACTGGGATTGTCGCAAGTTTATGGTTTCATCAAACAGTCCGGCGGGTATGTTAAAATTTATAGCGAGGTTGGCGTAGGAACCACGATCAAGCTTCATCTGCCGCGGTATCGCTCTCCGGATTTTGCTGACGAAACGGCAACCGCCGCTGCTTCCGTTCTCCGGGCCAATGGCGAGACCATTCTCGTAGTCGAGGATGATTCCGATGTGCGCAGCTTTTCGGTCGAGACGCTCCGCCAGTTGGGTTATCAAATTTTCGAGGCGCCAGATGGCGCGGCCGCGCTCCGGCTTTTGGAAGCTCATCATGAAATTACGCTGCTATTTACAGACGTCGGTTTGCCAGGCGGCATGAATGGTCGCCAACTGGCCGATGAGGCGCGCAGACGGAGAGTGGGGCTGAAGGTGCTGTTCACAAGTGGCTATGCGCGCAATGCCATCATTCATAACGGACGGCTCGACCCCGGCGTCGAACTGATCGTTAAGCCATTCACCTATACTGTATTAGCGGCAAAGATTCGCCATGTTCTGGACGAGACTTAGAGGTTTTGACACAGTCCTTCGCTCACGGAGACCGCTCTGTTCCGGGTCAATAGAACTCAGCCCTCATTAATTAGGTAAAATCTTGATATAGCCAATGACTAATAAGTTGAAAGTGAATTGGATAGCCGGGATCGTTGCGATGCTGGTGCTGGCCGGATCTGCTGCCGCATTGAGTTCGTGTAACCGGAAACCGCATCGGATCGGCTCCGTCAACACGGAATTTAATTTAATCGGGCCGGACCATAAGATCATTATCGAATCTTACGACGATCCCAAGATTGATGGCATCACCGTTTTTATCAGCAAATCGCAGACTGGAGGGATCAAGGGTGCGCTGGGGCTGGCCGAGGATCCGTCCGACGCTTCCGTCGCCGTGCGCCAAACCGGGCCGATCAAGGTGAAGGAAGTGTTTAAAAACGGCGAGGATGCCTTCACCGAAAAACGCTCGGCCCTGTTCAAGCGCATGCATGTCAGCCGGTTCTGGGACGCGCCGCATAAAAGTTTCGTATACGTGGTGTGGACCGATCGGCTGATCAATGGATCGCCGCAGAATTCGGTTTCGGCAGTGGTGGCGGAGCCATGGGACAACCATGCGCCCGATCTATCAATGATGGGGACGATGGCTGCCGCGCCGCAGTAGTGATGAATACTTTGCCGATCAAGGCAGCCGCAACAGAGTAGCCGGTAGCGGCCGGTACGCAGCAAGACTGGATCGGCATCCGGCGCCGCATCTCCCGTACTACAGCCGCTTGAATATCAATGAAGTATTGATACCGCCGAAGGCAAAATTATTTGACATCAGATATTCGATTTCCAGACGCCGCCCAGCTCGCATTACATAGTCGAGATCGGCGCATCGCTCATCGACGTTGACCAAATTGACGGTCGGCGCGAACCAACCTTCCCGCATCATCGCGAGGCCGAGCCACGCTTCGATCGCGCCGCAGGCGCCGAGGGTATGTCCGAGGAAACTTTTGAGCGTATGAATCGGCACCCGATTGCCGAATACATCGGCGGTAGCCCTGCTTTCCGCGATATCACCCCATTCGGTCGCCGTACCGTGGCCATTGATGAAGCCAATCGCACTGGCCGGCAACTGCGCATACTCCAGTGCGATTCGCATCGCCGCCGCCATGGTTTCGGGTGACGGCTGCGTTGCGTGGTTGCCGTCCGAATTGGTGCCGTAGGCGGCTACCTCGGCATGGATTCTGGCGCCTCGCGCCCTGGCATGCTCGAACTCTTCGAGCACCAGCGTTGCTGCGCCTTCGCCGATCACCAGCCCGTCCCGATCTCGATCGAAGGGCCGCGGCGTGGTTTCGGGCGCGTCATTGCGGGTGCTGGTGGCGAACAGCGTATCGAACACCGCGGCTTCGGCGACACTGAGTTCGTCGGCGCCGCCAACAATCATCACATCCTGTAAGCCGTGGCGGATAGTTTCCGCGCCATAGCCGATCGCATGACTGCCGGAGGTGCAGGCGCTTGAGGTGGGAATGATGCGGCCGGTCACGCCGAAAAAAAGTCCGATGTTAACGGCGGCGCTATGACTCATCATCTGCAAATAGCTGGTGCCATTGAGCTTGCTAGAGCTGCCCTTGGTCATCATCTCGGCGAAGCCCAAAACCGGCTCAGGACTGCCGAAGGACGACCCGTAGGCGATGCCGGTCCGACCGCCGGTGACGCATCGATCGCCAGTCAGTCCGGCGTCGGCTATCGCCAGTTCGGAAGCATAGACGGCCATGCGCGAGACCGGTCCCATGGTGCGCAATTTTTTGCGATGGTAACGCTGGGACACATCGAAACCGGCGATCGGCGCGGCTAGTCGCGTATTCAGGCCATCGTAACGCTCCCACTCGGGCATCCGCCGCACAGCAGTCTGTCCTTCCGCCATGCGCGAACGAATTACCGGCCAATCCTCTCCGAGCGCGGTGATCCCGCACATCCCGGTAACCACCACCCGGTGCATCACGCCATGCCTCCGTTCACCGAAATAACCTGGCGAGTGATGTAACTTGCGTCATCGGAGCACAGGAAACTGACAGCTGCCGCTACCTCTTCGGGACGGCCCACGCGGCGCATCGGGATTGCTGCGAGCACCTCCTCAAGCGGCGCGCCTTCGATCATTTGCGTCTGAATCAGCCCTGGGGCGACGCAGTTAACGGTGATGTTTCTACTCGCCAATTCCACGGCGAGCGCCTTGCTCGCGCCGATTATCCCGGCCTTGGCCGCGCTGTAGTTCACCTGGCCGCGGTTGCCGATGATCCCCGAGACTGACGAAAGCGTCACAATACGTCCCGGACGCCGAGTCCTGACCATCGGCATGATGATGGGGTGAAGTACGTTGTAAAAGCCACCAAGGTCCGTGTTCAACACGCTATCCCATTCGGCTTCTTCGAGCGCGGGAAATGCATTGTCGCGGGCGATTCCGGCATTGAGCACTACGCCATAGTAAGCACCATGCGCAGCTATATCGGCCTCGATCCGGGTGCGGCATTGCTCGCGATTTTCCAGATCGAACTGAATCAGCCGGCCACCGTTATCGATAGCGGCGAGCGTCTGATCCGCGCCGTGCTGGTCTTTATGATAGTGCACCACCAGCGTGAACCCATCGCCCGCCAGGCGCTGCGCGATCGCGCGCCCGATACCCTTGCTGGCGCCGGTGACAAGAATAGTGCGGTCCATCACTTACCGCCGTGACCGAGGCGCAACCAATCGTCGCCGGCTTGATAAACCTTCAATTGCGCCTCGGCTGCGATCTTGCCGCCAATCGTGATGCTGCACGCGAAGGCCGCGACCGGCTCATCGCGAAAGACCATTGCGACCGCGATCAGCAATCGATCGCCGCGCCGAAAATACGGCACCATAACGCGATAGTCCCGCGTGCCCAGCAGCAATCCGATTTTTACCGAATCTCCGGAATCCAACGCCTGCGCGCCTGCATATGCACCGCAGGCCTGCGCCATATACTCGATACCAACGTGGCCCGGCACGCCCTGGGGCCCCAGAAACAGGCTGGCTTGCGTAATAGTCACTTCGGCGATCAAAGAATTATCATCATAGCCGGTGACCTTATCGAGCAGGACCATCGGCGGCCGATGCGGCAGCAGGGTGGCGATTGGATATTGGCAAGGCCGCATCACCATCCCCGTCCCAAAATGATTGAAGCGTTGCTGCCGCCAAAGGCGAATGAATTACTCAATGCCGCGCAACGATCCGGCAAACCGATATCGTAGCCGGACGGCGTTAAGTTAAGACTCGGTATGGCCGGATCGGCGACACCATCCCATAAATGCGGCGGTACCAGGCCGGTCGCGAATTGCGGCTCCAGCATCAGCCATAGGAACGCAGCCTCGGCCGCGCCTGCGGCGCCCAGCATATGCCCGGTCATCGATTTGGTGGAGCTGCACGGCGTTCGCGGGCCGAATATTTCGGCTACCGCGTGGCCTTCCATCGCATCGTTCAATGGTGTCGCGGTACCGTGCAGGTTGATGTAATCGATAGCCGCGGGCGGCAGCCGCGCATGTTCCAGCGCGCGGCGCATAGCGCTGGCAGCGCCCGCGCCTGTGGGATCGGGCGCGCTGACGTGATGCGCATCGGAACTCTCGCCGATGCCCAGCAGCGCCACCGGCGAGGGTTCACGCGACATCAGAAATACCGCTGCGCCTTCGCCGAGATTGATGCCGTCGCGATTGCGGCTGAACGGATTGCAGTGATGCGCGGCCAGCGCTTCAAGCGAATCGAAACCCTGCACCGTCATTTTGCATAGTGTATCGGCGCCGCCAGCCACTGCGGCATCGCACAGGCCGGTTGCGATCAGGCGCTGGGCAGAAGCCAGCGCCTTGGCGCTCGATGAACACGCCGTCGTGATGGTATAAGCCGGGCCCGCCAGCTCTAAATAAGCCGCGACGAACGCCGCCAGGTTGCCGGCCTCCTGCCTGCTGTAACGAAAGCCGCTCGGCCAAACGCCCTTTTTCAGCCGCGCGGCCAGCGCTTGTTCGCCCTCGGCGATACCCGAAGTGCTGGTCCCCAACACCACCGCGACCCGATCGGCACCGACGCGGCGGATGAGGTCGTTGATCGGAGCCTCGATCTGTTGCAGAGCGGCGAGCGCCAGTCGGTTGTTGCGGCATTCGAGATGCGCCAGTCGGGCAGGCAATTCCGGCGGCGTCCACGGTACGGCGCCCACCTGAACGGCGCGATCCGGCAGCAGGTCCGTCCGTTCGATCAGGCCGGCGCGCGATCCTTTGAACAGGTTGCGGGCCACCTCAGCTTTGTCGCGGCCAAGTGGAGTGATGAGTCCCAAGGCATTAAGATAAACCTTCATTCATCACTCACGTTAATTCGCGGTTACAGAGTATACCCTCGCAGAGCAGTTGGTAAACGAACCCGAGGCGGTGGCGCTTTCGATTGCGCGAGCATCTGTGCAGGCGCTTACGGCTACCGCAATCGAGTCGCCTGCGCGCGTATCGGCCTCAGGAGTCTTTGCCAGGATCGCTCGCCAGCGGAGAAAGCACGAAAGCAAGGATCATCCCGGCGAGCAGCGTAACGCCGAAGGCATGGACCGCATAGGTGCGGCTGAAACCGAGCAGGCCAAATGATAACAACGTCGCCAACATCGCAAGACCGACGCCGAGCATCGTGATCGGGCGGCGCGCCGGCGCGGCTTCGCGGCAAAAGACTGCGTAGTCGAAGCCGATCGACAGGACCAGCACCAGCGCAATCGCACCAAAGAAAGTGAACGACACCCCCATCAACGCTGCTATTTCGGGCGCCAGGATCACTGCGACCATGGGCGGCAGCAGCGTCATCACGCTGCCGCGCAAACCATAGCGCCACAGCAGCACCGGCATCATCAGGAGAATCGATACGATAATCAGGATCACCGCGCGCCGCCGATACTCACTCAGAATGCGGGTCACTTCCCCCGCCGGATCGGCGAAATGCACGCCCGGTACTGTCTTCGCGAGACGGCGAAGATCGTCAGGCCGCCGCACCCCATTGAGCAATATTACTTGCGTGATTCCATCGGGGCCGGACTCCAGGGTCAGGCTGCGCACAAACGCGATCGGCGAGTTGGGGCTGATCGCATCCGGGGTGAGGAAGCCCTTGATCGCCACGTCGGGTTGCATTCCACCGATTACACCAAGCCGTTTGTAATAGGCGTCGAGAAAGGGCCGCATCAATCGATCGCGGACCAAATCCGCATCCTCGCGCTGGCGCCTGATCGACGGGATAAATTGCGCGAGGGCCTGGAATCCGCGCAGAGCGCCGTCCGCTTGAGCCGCCGCCAGCCGTTCGATCAAAGCTTCTTCGCGCTGTAACGCGGACTCGAGATCGGGCGCCTGCACCAGCATAAAGTCCGTACCGCCCGTCATCCCGGTGAGGCGGCGAATCTTCAATTCCTCGCCGCGGAGATCGACCGAGAGCGCCTGCTGATGGCGCAGGTCATCGTCGATCCGCAGCCGCGAAAGTCCCGCCAATCCCGTCAGCGCGCACAGCACGATAAACCCGAGCCGCCAGCGGCGATAGCGATCGTCCCGCCAGAAGGCCCATAACAAATTTGCCGCGTTCAGCAGCCGTTCGCGATTGCCCAGCGGCGCCGCGCTATCGAGCAACGGCAGCCATAGGACCACGGTAAGAAAAGAGGCCGAAAGCCCGACGGCGGAGAACACCGCGAGCTGGCGAAGTCCCGGAAAGGGCGCCAGCATCAGCGTGGTATAACCGATCAGCGTGGTGATGACGCCGAGCGTGATGCCCGGCAGGACACTGCGCAAACGTTCGCGCGGCGACCCTGAATCGGGACCTAATCGCGCCGTGATATATTGCAGGCAATAGTCGATCGCGATTCCGATCAGGCTCACGCCGAAGAGCAAAACCACCACGTGAATTCCGCCGAACAGCGACAGGCATACGCTGAAGGCGCAGACTACGCCGACAGCGATAGCCAACAGAGTCAGCCATAGCGGCCGCATGTCGCGAAACACCCCCAGGATCAAAATAATCGTGCCGGCCATCGACACTGTTGCGATCAGGCTGGTCTCGCGAATGGCGCTTTGCGCGCCGCGATGAGCATAGAAGATCGCGCCGACCCGAAGGATTGCCAGGCCGGGCGTCTGTCTACGTAACGATTGCGTCAGCCCATCGAAGATCGTAGCGAAGCGATTTTGATAGGCGAGCGAGTAGGCATTGCCGTTCAACTGCGCCGAAATCAGCACCCAGGTCTTCGCTCCATCATGGACCGTCAACACGCCGTCATCGAGCGCCACGCGCGCGAGCGGTAAGGGCAAGCTACCGAGAAACGCCGGCAGCAGCAGAAAGGGATCGCGCCGCAGCATCGCCGCGTCGGCGATCGACTCCGGGCCGTAAACGCTGGCCAGCGCTCGATCAACAATATGGCTGCCTTGCCGATGCTCAAGCAGCGTCCGTTCGCCGTTGGTCAACAGGCCGAATCGATAGGGAAAATACATCGCGCCCATTGCGATTAAGCGATCCGGGGGCAGCCGATAATTCACCGACAGCGTCAACCCCGATCGCGTTAACCCATCGGCGATGGCAGCGCCGGCCTTGCGTGCGGATGCGCGATCGTTATCGCCGGCCAGCACGAAGATGCGCTGGGCCAGCTTCGCGGCGGCAACATTTTCGCCTCGCCGCACGGCGGCATCGCCTTTTTCCGGTACCAGCAGCGCGGTTAAATCTGTTTGCAGGGCCACGCCCCGATGAAGCCGGAGAATCAGCAGCGCGGCCGCGCATCCGACTACTATTAACCAAACGATTGCGGCTTGCTTCATTCCCACTTGTCATGCAGCAAGTGAGCGTCCGGGCCGTCCAGCGGGGCGCGCGATACCACCTGGTTCACAAATGCCACGTGCTCGAAGTCGCCATTAGTGCGATTGATATCGACCGTGTCGATACGGCCATCGCCGGTCATGACGATCGAGGTTAGCCGCGCCGCCAGCGGTCCCGCCGATCGCAGCGGCGTCAGAATGATGCGCCAGGCGCGCCGAGTGCCCGTATATTCAAGCGTGAAATCCTTCTGCATCGCCGACCAGTCGCCCATCATGGCGCGGTCGAGCAATTCGTACATGTGCGCGAAAGCCGGGATTTTCGCACTCGCCAACCGATGGATATCGTTGCCGTTGACGATGCGCTCCATGCCGGCCGCCGTGATCACGGTTACGCTGCGCACCGGCTGCTCGCTGCGCCAGATGATCCCGAGGTTGGGCGCGACCACGAAGTCGCCCTCGGTCTTGAGCGGCGCCGTGAGACCTTTCAAATGCTGCTCCTGGATGTAGCGGCCGTGCAGCGTTACCCCCGGCGTCAGGGTTGGACAGACCGCCGTCACGTCCGCATGGCTGGGCGACGACAGCGCCAGCGCACCCGCCAGTGCGAAGATTATCGCGGCGCGCATAGCGTCTGTTTCACTCTTTCCACGAAAATCGCTGGCGTCTCGTAGCAAAGCTCGTTGGTCGTTCTATCGATCGTGAGCTGGATCGTATGCGCTCTGGTCAATACCGCCGCGGTCGCGGCGTCGGTGATGACATATTTTATTTTGATACGCGGATCGTATTCCACCAAAGTTGCGGCCACCTCAATCGTCTGTTCCGGCATCAGTGGACGCACGTATTTTATCTGCAAGCCGACGATCGGATATGCGTATTTACTGGACGCCATCACCCGGTACCCAAAGCCGAGCATCTCGAATAGCGCCGATCGCGCCTGTTCGAGGAAACGCGGGTAATTGCCATGCCATACGACGCGCATCGGATCGAGGTCGTAAAATTGAATCTTGATCGCGACCCGGGCCGTAATCATTGCGCGCCAGCCTTTGCGTTTGCGGGAGTGGTGCTCCAGAAATCGAAAAAGTTGTACCACTGCAACGGATCGATCAGGCAATAACGCTCGAGGCGGCGCGCATAGCGCGCGGCCCATTGCGCAACTGCCGCGCTCTTGTCGCGGCGCGGCAGCGTAATCCGATCGGCAAACTTCTCGAAATAAAGGCGATAACCGCCTTTGTGGCGCAGGCAGAACATCAGGTAAACGGGGCATTCGAGCAGATGAGCCAGCAAATACGGACCTTCGGGAAATGATGCGTCGTGGCCTAGAAACGGCGCCCGGCATACTCGCTCATGCGCCGTGACCGGGGTGCGGTCGCCCGCGATCGCCACCCATCCGCCAGCTTCGATAATCTCCTTGAGCGCGATCATGGTACCCGGATTGACCTCCGTCACCTGAATCGTGTCAACCGCCGCTTCCGGCCGGAATTGCTGGAGTATCCGCGCGAATTTCTGCGCGTGAAGCGTATGCACCAGCAACTTGATCCGTGAGCGCTGCGCCTGGTCCAACAATGCCCGGCTGATCTCGATATTGCCCAGATGCGAGACCATGAGCAGTATCCCTTGCCCGTCGGCCATCACATTATTCAAAGTTCGATGGTCAGTTGCTTTAACTATCGCCGGATCGATATCACCCATCCAGGCGGCGAATGTATCCACCGTCTTGCGGGCGAAGCCCAATGAATGTCTGAGCGTGTCGATCCATCCGGGTTCGCGCGCAAGCCCCTGGGCCTGGTAAGCCCGGCGCAGGAACAACTGCGATGAACGGCGCTGCTCGCGGCTGGTTAGATGAAAATATGCCGCGATCGGAAACACCGCGGCCATGCAGCCATAGCGGCCGATCAGCCGGTAAAACAGCGCCAGTATCCGCAGTCCGAGGTAGGCTCCGCGTTCGCCCAGCGCCGCCCAGTGATCCTGCGATGCAGCCGGCCGGCGGCGATTGCGAAGAATCTGGCGCAGGCGCCACGGCAGAGCGAAAACCAGACGCGTATGCATTTTGGTGATGCGCCAGTTATCCCCGATCAAAGCAAAGCCCGAAAGATTGCCAACTGGATAAGCGACTCGAACCGGCACGAAAAACACCGGCATACCTGACCAAATCAGCCGCACCATGATTTCAGGATCGAAGTCCATACGCTGGCCGACGCGCGCGGATTTCAACACCGCATTGAGACGATCGAGCGGGTATAGACGGAAACCGCACATGGTGTCGGCCGGATGGATCGAAAGCGTCTCGATAGCGACCCAGAAATGCGTTATCCGGCGGCCCACGCGCCGCGCCCGTGGCATGCTCTCATCGTAGAGCGGGGCGCCCGCAATCAGGGCCTCGGGATGAGCTTCGCTGATCGCTATCATGGCCGGCGCCTGCGCCAGATCGTGCTGTCCGTCGGCGTCGATTTGCAAGGCATGCGTGAATCCCGCGGCGATCGCGAGTTCAACGCCCTTGATCACCGCAGCGCCCTTGCCGCGATTAACCGCAAAGCGATACACCGTCACACCGCCGTCAGGCGAGTGAATCGCCTCCAGCACCGTGCGATGAACGTCGTCGCTGCCATCGTCGATGATGAAGACTGCCAGTCCATCACTGCGTAACTGCCGGACTATTTCGCCAATGACCGCGCTGTGATTGTGGCTTGGAATGATGGCGCAGCAGCGAAAAGTCATAGGGGTTCCAGCCCGATCCGGCCCGATGACAGCGTTCCTTCCGCGTTGGCGTATACAAATTGAATTTGCGAGTGCGCTGGCTGATAGGTGAGCGTGAGTTGGAGGCGATCGCCGGGCCGTATGAGCTGGCGAAATTTAATTTGCATCGTCCGCGCCGTCGAATCGCCGAGCTTGAAATAGCGCTTGCTATAGCCCATGACCCATTCGATCTGGACCACGCCGGGTAATATCGCGAAGCCTGGGAAGTGGCCGCGAAAATAAATCAGTTCGGGCGGAATGGTTAGACTGAGTTCGATCTGGCCATCGGCCAGTTTTGCTTCGATTAGCAGCGGTTGCGTGACCTCGGGCACCTGGTTTGATCCGGCGTTCATGTGGATTTTGCGAATAACGCCTGAAGATCGGCGGTTCGTCGCTTGCCCATGCCGTTGAGGGGTATGGTCTCGACGAAACGCCAGCGCCGAGGCAAAACGGCGGCATCTTCGATCTGCGCCAGTTCGCGGCGTAGCAGGCGCTCAAAACGAAACTTGCCCAGCCGCTTGATTTCGGCAGCGCCGAGGGGCGCGAGTTTGGCCACCACGCCCAGATACAATGGGTTTTCACCCAGGCTCACCACCGCGGCCTCTGCGATCCATGGTAAGGCGCTCAACGCGTGTTCCATCCGCTCCAGGCTGACGCGCTTACCCTCGATCTTGACGATCCGGTCAACTCGCCCTTCGAGGCAAAAGCGTCCATCGCCGAGTATCGAAATCCTGTCCGCCTGTTCGCTCCAGCCGTCCACGCAAGCATGCCGCGATTGCAGCAACATTACGCCCCCCGTGGTGGTCGCGATTTCGACGCCGGTTAGCGGACGCCAAGATATGGGTCCCGGCACCGCGTCGCGCCATCCGATCACCCCGGCTTCGGTGCTGCCGAAAATTTCGATTGGAGCGCAGCCAAAAATTGCCGCCGCCTCAGCCGCCGCCGCATCGGGTAACGGCGCACCGGCGGTCAGCACCATCAAGGGGCGTTGCGCGGCCGGCAAGGGCGTCAGTCCGCCCAACCGCGTGAGTTGCGCGGGGCTTGAGACAATCACCGAGCGCGGAGGAAGTCTTTCAAGCAGCGGCTCCCAGGCGACCTGAAAACTTGACTCGAAAGGGCGTCCCGCGAGAATTGGCCACATCAGCCGGAAGGTCATGCCAAAAACATGCTGATGGGTAACCGTGCCGAAAATTTGCGCCCCTTCCAGTCGATCGCCCCACATTGCCTCGAGTGCGCCGGCCTCAAGCTCGAAATGCTTCAAAGTCTTGGACACCTGTCTAATGTCGCCGGTCGAACCGGAAGTGAAAAAACCGATCCGGTCGTGTTCCAGGTCGAGATGCAGTGGAGCGGCCTCACTACCGCTGGATTCGATTACAATCCTGCGCCCGGCCTCGGCCGTGTTTGAGTCGCTCACCAGAGCATCGAATTCCGATTGCAGACCGCGGAGCATTCCCGGTTGCTCGTTCGGCGGCAGGATCACGCCGGCGCCAATCCGTATCAACGCCAACAGGCCGACCATGAACCAGTAGCCGTCCTCGCAAACCAGCGCGCCACGCCGGATCCGATTGGCCGCAAGCCGTTCGGCATTATACTCGATATCGGCGCGCCAGCGCGCCAGCGTGATCGGGTTACCGTCCCGCAACGCGATCGGCTGCGTTTCGGGCCGCGCTCCGGCCAGCAACGCGGCCAGCCCCACGATGCCCATCAGGCTTTACCCGGATGATTCCGCAAGCTGAAGGCTACGCGCCGGCGGCGAGCCCATTGTAGATTTTGTCGACGACATCGTTGACGGTGCGGACGCTTTTGAATTCGGCGGAGGGAATCCGCTTGCCGGTGTACTGCTGGAGCCGTGCCATCAAGTCGACGGCATCGATACTGTCAAGGTCGAGATCCTCCTTCAGGCGCGCGCCCGGCGTGATTTTCTCGGGCGACAAATCGAACAGATCCGCCAGCACCTTGCTTAGCTCTGACTGAATTTCCCCTCTTGAAAACATTTCAAATCGCCCGCTGCGAATGGATAAAACGCGCGATACTGCTGACGGTCGCGAAGATCGCGCGGATTTCTTCTTTCGATCCGACCGGCTTGATGCCGTATTTCTTACGTATCGCCATCCCCAATTCGAGCCCGTCAATAGAGTCGAGCCCGAGGCCAGTGACGAATAGCTGCTCGTTGCTGTCGATATCCTCCGGCTTGAGATCTTCAAGGCTGAGCGCGCGCACGATAAGTTCCTTCAATTCACGCTCGAGTTCAGACATGGTTGAGTCTTCTAGAGTAATTCGACTCGACATACGAAACTAAATGTCGTGCTCTCAGCGAGCGCGAGTTCCCCTTCCTATCCATATAACTTGCCGCATTGATCTGCTCGCCGACTTCGATACGAAAGTGCGGCGGCGAGTCAGGTATCTTATAGTAAGACCTGCCCTTGACCAGCGTCACCGGCTCGCAAGTGATCAGCACCAGCCGCAAATCGGCTCCGCTGGCGATCGCGATATGAGCGAACCCCCTCTGAAAGCGCAACGTCTGGCCCGGAACGGATCGGGTGCCCTCGGGAAAAATTATGAGGTTATAGCCGGCCTGCAGAGACTCGCGGCACTTCTCGAGCAGGATTTCAGGTTCGTGATCGTTGCGAATATAGCCCGCCGCGCGAACCACCATCCGGAGCATCGGATTCCGCCATAGCTGACGCTTGCCGACACATTTCGCATCGGGCAGCAACGCCATCAGGATTACGATATCGATCAGCGTCGGATGATTCGCGATGACTAACGTGCCGCGGCATGCCTGGATCTGATCGCCGCCGATCACCTCCAGCTTGAGGATGCCGATCGCCTGCAGGAACCAAAGGTAAAGGCGAAAGCTCTCGCGAATGATGCTCTGCGCACGACGGTTGCGCGCCTGCTCGTCACGGACAAATAAGGTCGCGGCCGGAATTGCGGTCAGGGCGAGCACCACGCCTCCGACGCCGAGCGCGGCGAAAGCCAGCGGCGTCCATACCAGGCGCCATAGATAAAACCCGCGTTTAAGCATTCCGCCAGCGCCATCGCAGGTGTTCGTTGTCCGACCTTTCTTCGTTCCGATCCGACAGCAGGAAGCGCAGGAAGGCGAGCGCCTGACCACTCGCCGATTCGGCCGCCGCGTTCCGTGGTGTCAATTCAAGAATCACGTCGTTGAAATCATGGCGCGGTGAGGTCAGTAGCATCGCGATTGCGAAGCCGGTTTCATCGCTGTCGGCGAGCTCGTCGTAAGGTTGCGGCAGGCGATCGTCGCAATAGACCAGCAGCACCGGCTCCTCCGGATATTCCATCAAACAGGACGCGGCCTCGATCAACGCCGATCGAAAGCTGTCGGCGCCGGCGGCGATCGTGGTGTGACCTGCGGTGTTGCGCCAGGCGATCGAGAGCAGCCCGGCCAGCGCGTTATGCACCGAGAGACTGAATTCAGCCGGCGAGACCGCCGCGCCGGTCGCGAGTGCGGTGAGGATACCCAGGGTCCGCTGAAACTCGCCATGGCGCGAGCAAAAGATAAAGCGTGCCCGTTCCGGGACCGATAGCTTGCAAGCCGTCCTGAAAGCCATTTGTCCCAAGGGGGTGACGCGCCGCCGCAGCATCGGGGGCAGCACTGCCGGCGAACTGCCGGTCTCGGCAGTGACGCTTGATCCGAGCGCCCAGGCCATCCAATCTTTTCGCGTCTCCAGGCCGAAGCCGCACGCCATCCACTGATCAACTCTTAAGTTAGCCGATAACCGTGGTTCAAAAATCACTTGTCTCACACGGCCGTCCTATCACGGCCGAGCCCCCCAGACTGAACCTTCGCGGCAGAGTAGCTTTTTTCCGGACGGCTTGCTTAAGGCAGGCGCTGGCGCCGAGGCCCGGTGTTCCCCTTCGCGGTTCTGGTGTATGGCTATAATCTTCTCTCCGAGAGTATTCAACATGCTCGTGACGAGTTACGTAAACATCGCGTCTACTAATTCTGCGTCGATGTGCATCCACTCTGCGCCTGATAGCGGCCGGGTTCCGACGGCGAACCGCCTCAAGCGGCCGATTCAAAGCCGTGCCGCGCATGAATTATTGAACGCCCTGCTCAAGCGCGAAGGCCTGGACTCGCCATCGATGCATTTGACGCACGACGCCGATGGCCGGCCGCTGCTCTATCGCGGTCAGGAACCATGCTCGATCGCGGTCGGCTTGAGTCACAGCCGCACAATCGCAGCCTGCGCTATCACGGATCTGGGCGCTATCGGTATCGATGTGGAATTTTGCGCCGACCGCCATTTTCAGGGCATTGCCGCCGCCGCCTTTGGCCCCGCTGAACAAGCCTTGGTGGCGCGCGAAGGCCAGTGCGCCTTTTATCGCATCTGGACCCTGCGTGAGGCCCTGGCCAAGGCGGACGGCAACGGTCTTGCCCGGCTGACTGACGGTAGTGATTACTTTGCCGACGCCCCCGGTATCGGAAGCTGGCGCGCCATCATCGATGGTCAGGACTGGATGTTCTGGACCGGCGTGGTAGCCGATAAATACGCCGGCTCGGTGGCTATAGCTCCGCGCGAAACCTTGCCGGCGCCAGACGCAGCCGCCCTGGCGATGAGACTATTCAGCGATTAGCGGATTGTCATCCGCGAGCGGGCAGTGGCCGCATGAATCACTTGCCGAGCTTGACGATAGTGCCCCTGAGCACAACCGATGCACCGCTGGCACCCGCACGACATTCGTATTTCGTCTTGTCGGCAATTTCCTTTTTCTTGTAGTAGCTAGAAATATCAATCACTGCATTGGCGCCATCGCTGATAGCACGATCACGCAGCGCAGTCAGGGCATAGATCATTGCCTCGTGGCAGGACTGTTCGTCAGATGCAGACTTGGCTTTCCTTCTGCCTACAGCTATGCCGAAGGTCTTTTCGACCTTAGGCGTTGGCTGATTGGCGAAGTAGAATGCAATCTCATTTCCGAGCTTCGCTTTTGAGTCAGGGGCGTCCACGACGTCTTGATAGCTGAAAGTTAACATAGAGCTGCACGATTGAGCCATTATACTCAATGCGATTACCAGTAGGGTCGCGGACGGCATGCGCTTCAGCATTCAATTTCCCCGACAAGATAAAGTTCCGATGTTGCTTCGGTTTAAAGAAGTTCTTACAAAGCGAGTAAAAACCTACCAGATTGCCGGCAGAGGCAAAATAACCCATAAGTTTGATTGTGGGCGAGCCGGATCATTGCGACGTCCTGATAATTGGCGGGGGGCCAGCGGGCAGTACCGCGGCGGCATTGATTGCGGATCGAGGCCGCGACGTGCTGCTGCTGGAGAAAGCCGCTCATCCGCGTTTTCATATCGGTGAATCGCTGCTGCCGCGCAACCTGCCGATTCTGGACCGCCTGGGCCTGCATCGTGAGGTTGCCGCGATGGGGGTGCTCAAACCCGGCGCGGAATTCGTATCCGACGAGACCGGCCAAAGCGTGGCCTACGACTTCGCCTTAAGTGCCGATGGCGAGTACACCCACAGCTATCAGGTGCGGCGCGCCGAATTCGACCACGCGCTACTAATGAACGCGCGGCGCAAGGGCGCAAGGATCGCGGAGCGGACAGCCGTGACGGCGGTGGCGCTTGGCAGGCGGGGAGGGCGCGCCCAGGTGACCGCTATCGATCATCACGGCACGGTACACTCCTTCGCGCCGCGTCTGATCCTCGATGCATCCGGGCGCGACGCTTTTCTGGCCGGCAAGCTGCAGCTGAAACGATCCAACAGGCGCAATTCAACCGCCGCCGTTTACGCTCACTTTCGCAATGTCAAGCTGCGAACCGGCGCGACGGCCGGTTACATCACGGTGCATCTAATTAAGGATGGATGGTGCTGGATGATCCCGTTGCCCGGCGGCATCATGAGTGTCGGTCTGGTCGGCGGCCATGCGCTGTTCAAGCATCGCGAGGTGAACTTGCAGGAGTTTTTTCTGGATCGGCTGCACAGCAGTCCGACGGTTAACGCGCGAATGCCCGAAGCGGAACTCGCTTCCGGAATCATGACCGCGGCGAACTATTCCTATTCCGCCAAGCGCGCCAGCGGCGAAGGGTTTTTCATCATCGGCGATGCCTTCGCTTTCGTCGATCCGGTGTTTTCGAGCGGGGTGCTGCTGGCGATGACAGCGGGCGAAATGGCGGCGGAGGTGGCCGAGACCTGGCTCAAGGACGTTCGCGCGGGCCGTGCGCTTGCGCGCCGTGCCGAGCGCCGGTTGCGAGGTTCGATGAAGCGGCTCAGTTGGCTGATATATCGGA
>DAHVFB010000099.1 GCA_027317185.1 Deltaproteobacteria bacterium | reverse complement strand
GCACCGTACTCTCACCGCTGATCACCTCTCAAGCAGACCGCTATGGCCGAAGGCGATTGTTGCTGCTAGCCCTCGCCGGTTGCAGCCTGCTGAGTGGCTTGTCGGCCTTTTCGTGGAACGCTGCCAGTTTTATCGGATTTAAATTTTTTACCACGGCGTTTGCTTCGGTCGAAGGTTCAATCGCAATCGTTATCCTGGTTGAGGAAGTGAACGCCGATTCAAGGGGTTTGGCGCTGGGACTTCTGGCCGCGATCAGCGCCAGCGGTTATGCCCTCGCCGCGATTGGTTTCGCGGGTATCGCCATTTTTCCGTTTGGATGGCGTGGGCTTTTCATCCTGTCATTTATACCCTTGCTGCTGATCGTTCCGCTGTGGCGAATGATGCCCGAGAGCTCGCGCTATGAAAAATCGCGCGATTCGATGCGCCAGCAGGGTTTCCTCGCGCCCTTTAATGCATTGTTCCGCACATATCCGCGCAGGTTTGCGATGATTGCGGGCGTGATGTTTCTCAATGCGATGGGCGGAACGCCCGGGGGCCTGATGCAGTCGAAGTATCTGCAGCAGGCTCACGGCTGGACCCCGCAGGAGGTTGCCATATTGATGCTCGGCGGCGGCGCGGTGGGCGTGCTGGGCAATATTATTGCCGGCCATCTGAGCGATCATCTCGGCCGGCGCATCGTGGGGCCGGTCTTTCTGATCGCAGCGCCGCTTCTTGGAGCATTGTTCTTCAATCTCTCCGGCGCTTTCGTGGCCGCGGCCTGGATTGGAGCCTTGTTTTCGCAAACTGCCGGCAGCACGGTGCTGAATACATTCAGTGCGGAGCTGTTCCCAACTTCCCATCGCTCGACCGCCGAGAGCGTGATTGCGGTCGCCGGTACGATCGGAGGTTCGGCCAGCTTGTTTATCGAGGGCTGGCTCTACACGGTGACCGGCAGTCATTGGCACGCGGTAACGGTTCTGATGTCCGCCTCAATCCTGGCTGGAATCGGCGTCGCGATCTTCTATCCGGAAACCGCGGGCAGCGAGCTTGAGGCCATCTCGCCGGAGCGCGATATTCCCAAACGCCGCCGCGCCTAAAGGCTCCTTGCGGGTTGGCGCATTGCAAATTAAAGCCCGGTTCGGATTTTCGATCGTTTGAAAAACCGCCGTCGTTAATAGTGGGCGCGAAATTCGGGAGCTTGACGGGGCAATGGCGAAAGTGATATTGAAAATCATTCTCAATTAAGGAAGTCGCCGTGCCTGTGAAAAATCTGATGCGATCGCTTGCCGCTGCTTGCGCGCTCGGTCTGATCGCTACCGCCGCCGCCTCAGCTTCGGACCTGATTCCGGAGATCAAGTTGCACAATGGTCGTTTTGAACCCGCCCAAGTAACGGTCAAAGCCGAGAGCCCGTTCAAGATGCGGGTAATCAACGCGGGCAAATCGGCAATCGAATTCGAAAGCTTTGAACTGCATCGCGAGCGCGTGGTGCAGCCGGGCGAAGCCATCACGGTTTATATGCCGGCGTTGAATGCCGGGACCTATAAGTTTTTCGACGATTTCCATCGTAGCACTGCACAGGGCTCGATTGTCGCCAAATAACCGCCGATGAGGAGTATGGCGCACGCGAAAACGATCACGACGCTCGTGCGTTTCGCCGCGGCGCAACTCGCTTCAATGCGGCAAAGCTCACGCGCGATCACGAGGGACCTCCGGCGCGACGCGGTGATCGGGTAGGTCAGCCTGGAAACCGCTGCAACCAGAGCCCCCAAATGACTTCGTTCCCGCGTCCCGTGAAGTTTTTCGCGGCGAGTTTGCTCGGGGCGGCTTTGTTTTTGATCCTGCCGAGCGTGGCTAAAGCTCAAGTCGATCCTTTCGAGTTCGAGGTTTATCCATACCAAACGCTCGGAATGGGCATGATCGAAATTGAATCGCTCAACAGTGTGGTGCCGAACGGTCATAGCGCGGGCGGCATCGGGACGTCATCGGGCAGCTTCGCCAGCCAGGCGATGTACCGCACCGCGATCGAAGTGACTTATGGCCTGACCGAGAAGATCGAGGCGGCAGCCTATCTTAATCTGGCGCGCCCCAACGGCGCATCTCTGCAGTATGCGGGGTCAAAATTTCGTCTGCGCGGCAGTCTATTCGAACAGGATGAGTTACCGGTTAACCTCGGATGGTACGCTGAATTGGAATGGCATCGTACCCCCGAGTTCGACGATGTTCCGCTCGAATTTGAATTTCGGCCTTTGCTCGAAAAAGACTATGGCTCGTTCGAAATTGACCTCAATCCGATTTTTGAAAAACCGATTTTTATCGGACCCGACAAGAACAAAGGCGTCGAATTTGGATACGCAGCGGGAGTCTATTACCGGATTCTGCGCACAATTTCGCCCGGCCTGGAATTCTATGGCGGAGCCGGTCCAATCAACGATACCGATCCGCTGAACCAGCAACAGCACTACGTGTTTCCAGTGATATTCGGCGTCTTACCCCGTGGTTTTGAATATAACGTTGGCGTCGGCCTGGGTCTGACCGGCGGCTCGGATCGCGTGCTGACGAAATTCAACCTCGAGTGCGAACGCTACCTCGGCGCCCTGTTCAAACCTCACAGCTAGCGATCCGGCCACCAGCGGATAACTTTTCTCGACTGTTTTTCAACTCTCCATTTTAGGCAGCACTTTGTTGGCTTCCAATTACTGCTGGCTGCCTCCTTATTTTGCGGCCAATGAGAAGAACTGCGGCACCAGGAAAGTGAAGGCGCCATTGACGCCGCCATCGGTGATGTAAAGCTCTCCCGCCTTGGGATTGATCGCGATGCCCGCCGGTGCGACCAACTGAGTCGCCGGTCCGAGGATAATTGCCATCGGCCGTACATCGCCATTATCGGTGATGTTCCAGACCCCGACAAAATTATCGGCACTCCCCATCATGAGCGGCGGCAGCGGAGGACCCTTGCAGCCTTGGCGCGGCAGATAACCGCCGAGATCATAAGGCGGCATGTACTTCGTATTGTCGATGGTGGCGAAGATTTTGCCGCCGTATACCACCACCTGCGCGGCAGCGATTATTCCGGTATGTGGCCCGGCAATAACCCCGCGCGGGGCCACGTTGCCCTGCGCGGTCCGATCAAAAATGAACAGACCACCGTTGCCGCCGCCCCAGCCGAACGAATTCGAGTAGGGTCCGGCAGCCCGTGACCCACGTTTTCCGCCGAGGAAGGTTGCACCGACAATGAGATTACGTTCCGGGTCCACCGCCAAACCCGAAAGGCCGCGCATCCCGGTTTCCGGTCCCCGGATAACCCGCTTAGGCGCGACGTCACCATTAGCGTCCCACGCATAGGTGAGAATCGAACTGGTGGCGAAGTCCGCCACTACCAGCTCCTTATGCAGATCATCGACCTGCAATCCCCAGGGCTGATGGAGCCGCGTTTTGGGTCCCTGTATGACGGCTAACGGCGCCGCTTCGCCGCTGGCGCCGCCACGAAAGGCAACTACCGAACTGGCGAGCGGTTCGCTGGCGAAAATCTCGTCACGGCCGGCATCGTAAGTGATTCCATGCGCAACGCGGGTGAGTTTGGTGTTTTGTCCGGAAACGATTCTGACTGGTTCGCTATCGCCACTTGCCAACCTGGCAAATGCCCCGATACGGGGATCGGTCACTCAGTTGGGTACCAGCAGTTCACCGCGTTTGGAGTCGAACGCCATCGAGAAGGGATTGCCGAAGCGCGACGAAGGAGTATTGGCTGGCGCATTGCGCAGTATCCGCTGCGGTTTTGCATTGCCATTGGCCGCGCGATCGAATACCAGCGCAGTATGACCGAAATCGGCCACCCACAGTTCGTTGTGAATCGGGTCGAACGCGACGCCCATTGGCACTGAGATGCCGGTCTGCGGGCCCTTGAGCGTGCGGATCGGGCGTACATTGCCGTTGGCGCTGCGGCTGAAGATCAATACCGAATTACCGCCGGTGTTGGCGACGGCGATTTCGTTATGCACCGGATCGACCGCGACTCCCGAGGGCCAATTAAGCTCGGTGTTCGCGCCCTGCACCACCCGCAACGGTGCGGTGTCGCCCCCGGCGCTATCGGCGAAGACGGTGATTGATGGTGGCTGATAATGACCGCCACCGGTGTAATCCACGTCCCAGTACGCGCGTGACCAGTTACCATGATTCACCACCGCGATCTCATGGTTTACGTCATCCCAGTACAGCCCATGCGGGTCCGCCATTTGGGTCTTCAAGCCGCGTATCTCGCGCAGGGGCGGCGTCGCTCCGGTGGCTCCGGTGCGATAGATCACAATTTGCTCGTTATGCTCGACCGCGACCGCCATCTCTTTGCGGCTTTGGCTGAAGCCCAGACCATAAGCGCCGTGCGGCGTCGCCAGCACCTGGGCCTTGTAGTCGCCGCTGGCATCAAACGGAAAGCAGGCTACGTCATCGCCGACATCGTTTTCGGTCACGCAGGTTAGTTTGCGCACCGGGTCGATCGCGACCCCGGCGGCAAACGAGATATAGGTTGCGGGACCCTTTATCTGAGTCAGCGCGGGCGTGATATCGGGCGAATCCGCGCTGCCGGCTTGTAAATCGTAAAGCAGCAGACTCTTAAGATTGGTATCGCTCAGCGCCACCCGTCCATTCGTAGTGTCGATCGCGACGCCATTGAACTCGGGATAGGGATCGTTGATTGCGCGGCATGGCGCGATATTGCCGCCAGTGGCCCGCGAGAAAACCGTGTCGAAATTAATTTTTGCATCGCTGCCCGGCGGCTTGGTTTGCGCGCCGGCATTGCCGCATAGCATCAGGCTAAACAAACTGATTACGACAGCGGAAAAACTCGAAATCGAGGCCAGGGATGGTCTGGGTTTCATGCAAGCACTCCCGTTCCCTTTACGATTACGCATACACAGCGCGACCGACTAACTACCAACTGAGTAACTATCTAACTACACTAGCCCGCTTCTTACATCATGGCCGGGCACGAGGCCCAGCCATGATGAAGAGGCGGCCACAAGCCTTCTAATTACAACACATCGAAGTTGTATTGGAACTGGCCGACAACCAATTGATGCCCTTTTAGAAACGCGGGCAGTCCCGGAACCCCATCGCTGATATTGGAGCCTATAATGTTGACGTAACGCAGGGTCGCGAAGTAATTGGCCGTCCACGGCGGCGTAAAGGTCACGGATGGCAGCAGTATCATAGTGTTGCCGTCAGGATTGTAGGCCATGACCCAGTTAGGATGAACCACGTTCCAATACCAACTGGTATCCACGGCGAAAATGAAGTTCTCCTCGTTATGCCGTAGTTGTTGATACTGAAGCGGACCCATTTCCATAAAACGGCTGGGGTTAAGAACCGTATAATTGTTCCACTCGACATGCATCCCCAACGTTCCTGTCTGGGTCAGCCAGGGCGCATAAGCGCTATCCAGATCCAGGGCCATCAAGGTGCTGACAGTGCTCGAATACTGCACACCGCTCGGAGTATTCAGGGCTCTAGTGGCGAAGGGTGTACGATCCTGCCATACCGCTTCCCCTCTGACTACGAAGGGAAGCGTCTGCGACCACTGTCCGGGCAGAACCAGCGGGGAGTTGCCGGTCAGTCCAAGATCGTTTAAGTCCGGAAAAATACCGACGAGCTGGTCGGTAGGCGCACCGATCAAGGGTGGTGGCGTGTGGATACCATAGATCGAATTGGCGGTGCTGATTCTTGGACCCGGCCTCAACATAAGGGCTGGCGAATATTGATGACCATGCCAGTACAGAGCCGTCACCTCGTACTGATTGGCGATTAAACCGTGCAGCCTTAGACCAACTTCGCTGGCGTTTAGACCATCTCCCGGCAGTCGCCAGTCAATGACACTCGCGGGATTAAGAAAATTGGAGGTAACCGGACACTGCGGATAGTCTCCGCCCAGGGCAACCGGATCGAGAAACCGATCCTTGTTTTTCACGCCCGGGGAGGCGAAGGCCTGCTGTGACGCCAGCCCGAGACCGCCGCATGGAAGAGTGGTTTGACTGTCGAACCGGCTGCCAAAGACCGGGAGACGGTTCACCGCGCCGGCGGTCGCATAAGTACCGGCATACTCAAGCGAAGGATTGTCGGTGTAAATCCAGTTATTCTGCGCGGGCTGGTAACCGGGAACCCAGATAAATTCGAGGAAATCGTTCGAAAACGGTCCCGCATCGGGCAGATTGAGGATCGGATGCAACATCCACAACGGCATGCGATCCTGTTCAAGGTTGGCGAACCCGATGTTCCACGAGAGATCCTCGGGATTGACCACGTCGGCCACTCTGAACGCGAGGGACTCGCCCCAGGTGACGATTTGGCGGCCGGCGTAAACAGTCAGCGGTCCATGAGAGGTCTTCCACCACGCTTCGTGAAACTCCAGCGTGTTCCAGTAATCGGCGGCCGCGGAGGCGGTTCCGCGATTACCTACGCGATTGAGCGCAAAGGCGTCATTAGAGTGCGAGTTCTGATCAAAACCGTAGGACGGCTCATAAACGCCCCAGAAGCGCAGGAAGATACGATCATTGGTATCCGGTGCGAAATTGATATCGGTCTGGAGGAGATTTCTTTCGGTCGCGAGATAATTTCGTGGGGCGCAGTCATGCGTAGGATCCCCGCATGGGTTGATGGGCGTAAAGATAGTAGCCCCGTGCGGAGGCGCCGTCCCCATGTTGTTCATCCGCAACTGATAGGGGTTGACGAACATCCCGGAGGTGTTTTGATACAATCCACTGATGTGCAGGTTTTGCAGCCACGGCGTCTGCGGACTGCCCAACAGAGGGCCGGGAGGGCCACCGCGTAGCAGCTCCTGGCCGAACGACGGACCGGTGGCAACCGCCGGCGCCGATTGCTGGCAATAAGCCTGCGACTGGAAAATCAGTAGTGATACGCAGACTATCGCCAAACTCCGGGTCAGCGCGCTTATCAGAATTCTGGCAGCGTATGCATTTATAGCGCGGGTTCCATTTCTCTCCACAACGAGTCCTCCTTCCCTGCGTCAACGGCACTGCGCATTCCAAGTGCCGGGATCTCGCGGCCCCCAAATAAAGCTTCTAGCGCATCACCTGCCACAGACCGGCAGGAGTTGCGAATCGCTTCACATTAGTGAAGTCGGTGCCCTCGTAGTCTTTGCAATCCGAATTCGCCCGGAACCATCGTCCCTGCGGATCGCTGGTGGCCACCACCCCGTAGTGAGCGTTCTGCTGATCGATAATCAGTTGAATGAACTGCGTGCCTTCGCGCTGGAAGCCTTCGCCGGGCACCGGCGTGCCCAGATGCAGCGCCATCGAGGTCTTCCAGAATTTCATCGCGGGGTCATACTGATCCTTCCAGAGGATGCCGTACGAGTCCTTGTCTATCCACATGACCTCCTTGCCATAGCAGTACCCCTTCTGAAATGGCGGGAGGCGGTGCGCGTCGATTACGTAGGTAGGACGAACTTCCCAGGTGCCGACCGTCGGGGTCGGAAATGTCAGGCCCGACTGATAGTAGTCCTGCGGCGAGTAAACGTTACCGAACTGATGGGGATCGGACTTGGTCAGTGAAATTATGTCCTGATCATGTAGGAAAGTTCCGTCCCACAGCACAATCCCGCCATTAAATCCTTCGCGCGAGTCATCCTCGACCGCATCGCTACCCAGATGCGGCGAGCAGCGCGCTGCCGACGAGAGGCGCAGCACCCGGCGCAGCGATGGAATGAAGGCGAAGGAGTCCTGATCCTTAGAAGGATCAACGTAGTAAACCTTGATTTGGGCGGTATAGCGGGCCTGCTCGGGTGAGACGACCTGATTATATTGAATACGGTCGACGCCCGGGTAACTGGGATCGGTAATCGGCATACCGATGTCGCTGATAAAGCTGAACTTTCGATCGACTTCCCAGAAAGTCAACGGGGATGCGTTATGAAAGCGATCGTATTCTATGGCGACTCCATGTTTGCCGCACATCAGGTACGGCGTGTAGCGGTACCACATGTTCACCAGTATCTTGTAGCCCTTCTGCGGGTCGGCGGGCGTAGGAAACGGAAGACCGGCCACATAGCCGGTGACTGAGTGCGCGCCGTTCGGCAACTGGACGATCTTTGCACTCCCGCCGTATTTCTCAGTGTCCTGAATAAACTTGGTGGGCGGATCAAAGTGGTTCGGCGCTCCAATCTGAATTCGGATGTCCGGTGGCATTTTCCAGTAATAAGTACCGGCGAACAGATTGGCCATCCCATCCGGCATGAACTGTTTGTACTGCTTCCAGTTCTGCATCGTGATAACGGTGCCCGGCGCGACGGTGGCCGATTCACTCTGAGCAAAAACTGAAGCCTGCGACAGAAGCAGCATCAGCAATCCCGTAAAAACCAGCCGTATAAATCTCATGCGCATGCTCCTATAAGTCTCTTTTCGGCGAACCAGCTCTTATGGATGCCGTGTAGCGCTTCGCATCCTTAATCTGTCAGCTCGCTATCACCCAGAGGCTAGGCGCGGAAAGAAATCGCTTTTTCGTCCGACCTTCACATCCGACCTCAATCACGCTGTACTTGCGCACCCGCCTCGCCTGATCCGGTGGCAACAGGAACTTTCAAACGAATGCAGGGCGTATCGCATGATCGGTACTTCGATGTCAACTAGAAAATAGGTCTTATAATACGCTAGAAGTTATAGTTACGAATACGCTAGTAAAGTGAAATATAGGTGTTGAGAATCGTGGCTGTTAAAGTCAGGTCAGTTCAAGATAATCCAAGATAAAAACTAATATCCAGAAGAATCAACAGCGTATTCAATTAGCAATGACGTGGAGCGGATCCGGTCGCCGAGGATGGCAGAAGTTGATGCGAATCAACTCTGGCGGGGCGATCCACCACGGGAGTATAAGCACATCAGGCGGCTTGATCATGCGCCCTCGGTTTGACGGCGCTAATCTAATAAGGAGGGTATGCGAAATGGCGGCAGGTCAGGTGGAACATCCGGAGTCGATCGCAACGCAAGAGGTCAGTTATACGAGCGGGGGATCGCGAATCGGAGGGTATCTGGCCCGTCCCCGCGAGAACGGCCGCTATCCCGGCCTTATCTTACTTCATGACATTTTCGGCGTCAGCGACCACGCCCGCGATGTCGCACGGCGCTTCGCCAATGCCGGGTTCGCGGTGCTGGTGCCGGACTGTTTCAGCCGCATCGAGATCGGGACCGACGAGTCGCGGTTGCGCGAGCGGGCCGAGGCGTTGGACGATCGGCTCACCGTCGGCGATATCGAAAATGCGGCTGCATTGCTGCGCGGCCTGCCGGCGTGTACCGGCAGGATTGGAACTGTCGGATTTTGCATGGGTGGCCGGACGGCTTTGCTGGTCGCGTGCAGCAGCGGCAAGATCGATGCGAGCATAGACTGTTGGGGCGGATCGATTACTCCTGACACCGGGGTAACGAAACTGCACCCGACGCCGGTGGTCGATCTGGTGAAAAACCTGAGCAGCCCGGTTTACGCGGTGTTCGGCGCGGAGGATGAAAATCCCTCGCCGGCGCACGCGATCGAATTAAAATCGCGGCTGGAGTGGGCGGGCAAGCTCGACCTGGTAACGATGGAAACTTTCGCCAACGCCGGGCATGCATTCTTCGCCGACCACCGGCCGGAACGGTACCGCGAAAAAGCCGCGCTCGAACTATGGCCAAAGATGGTGGCGTTCCTTAAGCAACACCTTTCTTGAATTATTCGGAGGAACAGCAATGGCATTGATCAAGGCGACGGATTTAGCTTTCGGCCGGCTGCAATCGCCCGACCTGGACATCCAGGAGGAGTTCTGCCGGAATTTCGGCTTTGTCACGGTGGAAAAGACCAGCAAAGCGCTGTACATGCGCGGCGCTGATTCTCCCCATCACATTCATGTCACGCACAAGGGCGATCCGAAATTTCTCGGCCTCGCGTTCCAGGCCGGGAGTGAAGACGATCTGAAAAAGATTGCGAAAGCTCCAGGCGCTTCAGGAATCGAAAATATCGACGAACCGGGCGGGGGCAAACGGGTGCGGCTTATCGATCCGAACGGTTACCAGGTTGAAGTGGTATTCGGTATTCAGCAACTCGAACCGATCAAGCTGGTGCGCGATCTGACTAATTCAGGCGACGAGCCGCTGCGCCGTGCGGGCCGTTTGATGCGCGTGCCGAAACCGCCGACCACCATCAAGCGCATCGCGCATGCGGTCATGGGTACGCCGCGGCTTAAAGAGACGCTGAGCTGGTTTCGCGAATACCTCGGGTTCATCGCTTCCGACGATATCTATGTGGATAGCAAGGATAACGTTATTGCGTCGTTCAATCGCCTCGACAATGGAGATCGATACGTCGACCATCATGTTTTCTTTTGCATGAAATCCGAGAGCGCCGGACTTAATCATCTTTCGTTCGAGGTTCCCGATATCGACGCGGTATTTATCGACCATCAATATCTGAAAGGGCTCGGTAAATATGAGCACATGTGGGGAATTGGCCGGCATGTTATCGGCAGTCAGGTCTTCGACTACTGGGCCGATCCATGGGGCCGCATCCACGAGCATTGGGCCGACAGCGATCGCCTGAATGCGAGCACGCCCTCGAATCTGCTCAGCGCGGAAGAAGGATTGGGTTCACAATGGGGTGAAAGGGCGCCCGACAAGTTCATCCACCATATCACCCCTTAGCGGGTGAGATGGCTGGAGCTTAAACGTTCAAGTTGCGCCGGGCCGCACGAGAATTTCTCGTGCGGCCTTTTTCATTCAAATGCCGGAGCCAGGTTGTGCGCCAGATAACTTCGGTCGAGTTGTTGCAGGCTGGCGCAGCCAAGCTGGGCCATCACCCGATCGATTTCGTCGCGCAGAATATCGATCGCCCGGTGTACCCCAGGAAGTCCCGCCGCCGCGGCGCCATAGAGCGTCGCCCGGCCCACGAATACGAATTGAGCACCAAGACAGAGGGCGGTCACGATATCGGAACCGCGACGCACACCGCTATCGAGCATCAGCGTGGTCTTGCCGCCGACGGCCGCCTGAATGGCGGGAAATGCTTCGACCGATGACGGCGCACGATCGAGCTGCCGTCCGCCATGATTGGATACCCAGATGCCATCGACTTCCAGTTGCACGGCTTTCGCCGCATCGCCGGGATGCAAAATTCCCTTGAGTACCAGCTTCCGCGGCCACCATTGCCGAAACTTTTCGATTTCGATCCAGGTAAGCGTCGCAGGAGTCTGTTTGCCAAATATCAGGTTGATTGCGCCGGTGGTCGAATTCTTATCTGAGTAGGGCGCCCAATTCTCGAATCTGGGCATGCCATGCCGGAAGTACTCAACTAGCCACTTCGGGTGCGTAAGCGCTTCCGCGATAATCGAGGGAGTTAATTTCAACGGCAGTCCGAAACCATTGCGCAAATTGCGCTCGCGCTTGGAATTCACCGGAATATCGACCGTGACTACCAGTGTAGGAAGGGCGCAATCGCGCGCGCGGCGAATCATGTCCTCGGATATTTTTGGATCGCGCGCCGCGTAGAGCTGATACCATGTATTGCTCGGTGCAATCGCAGCCGCGGCTTCCACAGTCGCGGTACTTGCGCCCGACATCACGAACGGCAGGTTGGCCGCGGCCGCCGCCCGCGCCAGCATCAAATCGGCGCCGGCCCGGAACAAGCCGGCCAGCCCGGTCGGGGCAATACCAAACGGGCTGTCGTACTTGCGATCAAAAAGCATTATCGATTGATCACGTTTGGCTACGTCCACCAAATAGCGCGGGGTCAGTTGATAGCGGGAAAACGAGGCTTCATTGCGATCGAGGCAGCGTTCATCCTCGACCCCGCCCTCGATGTAATCGAACGCGATTCGTGGAAGCCGGCGTTTGGCCATCCGGCGCAGGTCCTCGATATTTATCGCGCGCTCAATTTTCATATATGGCTGTTTCTGCCTCCGGCCTGCATTCTTTCGCGGCGACTATAGCAAGTGCCGCCGTCGAGCGTCGCCATTCGTGACAGACAGGTTAAGGCCGGTAAAATTTACAAAGTAATAAGCTATTAAGACTGTCTCCGAAGAAATAGCAGTCAATCAGAGGGTTTAGCCGATCATGCGGTTGGCAAATAGCTTGCGAACTTCAAAACCGCTTTCGATTCAAGCGTGCGGCGCCTGCGATTATCGAATGGTCGCTGGGAGGACTTTTGGTGCCGCACCCTGGTCGATGGATTCTGCGCCCTGAATATGCGGCAGATAGCAGGCTACAGCAGTAGCCTCTCAAAGAACTGAACCAAGGCCGGTGGCTGAGATCAATATGAAAAATTCGCTAGGTATCACGCGCACCGCGATCGCCGTCGCGCTGCTGGTGATCGTCCCACTACTGCTGTTCGCGTGCGGTCCGGCCGCGCAGGTGGTCCTCCAGGGCGGAGAAAAACCGCTCCAGGTCAAGCAGAATCCGGTACAGGCTGGGCCGCGGGTGATCGTCTTCGCGCTCGATGGCGCGGGCTACAATCAGTTTATGGACGCCGTGCACTCGGGCAAGGCACCGAATATTCAGCGATTGTTCGGGCGCGATCTCAGGGGCGGCGTCTTCGCGCATGCCTACTCAGTTCCCGATACGCTGGCGGTGTTGCCGACAACTCTGCCCGGATGGACGGCGACCTTCACCGGTACTCCATCAGCCTACAATGGCGTGACTGGCGATGAATTTTTCCTGCGCCGTCAGATGAAATTCTATGCACCGGTACCGGTTTCGGTCGGCAATGCCGACGATACCATGCGGATGCTGAGCGATGATTTGCTCGGTAAGGTGATTGAAACGCCCACCGTATTCGAGCAACTGAAGCTGCGTTCTTATGTCTCGCTTAATGGCGTGTACCGCGGCGCCGATATTTTTACTCAGCCCGATCGCACTTCGTATGCAGGCATGCTTGCGGCGGTGGCGAAGGCGGCGCTAACCGGCTCGCCGACCGACCGCGCGGTCTTCGCGCATCTCGATCAAACTTCGGTCGACTCGGTGATCAGCACCATCGATCAGCACGGATTTCCCGACTTGCAAGTGGTCTATTTCCCCGGCATCGACCTGTATACCCATCGCGCCGGTAACCCGCTGCATGACGAATCCGTCTACATTGAAGAGGTCACCGATCCCGCGGTGGGGCGCGTGATCGACTATTACCGGCAGCATCAGATGCTGGATAAGACGTACATTTTATTCGTCGCCGATCATGGCCATACGCCGGCGATGCCGGATAATCGGCATGCGCTCGGCAACGATACGGATCGATCGCTGCCGCGACTGCTCGAAGGCAAAGGCTTCCGGGTTCGCCCACCGGCCCTCGACACGACCAATCAGGATTATCAGGCAGTCATGGCTTACCAGGGTGTGATGGCCTACATCTATCTGGCAAACCGATCGAAATGCGCTAAACAAGGCATGAAATGCGATTGGACCAGGCCGCCGCGTTTCAGGCAGGACGTGATGCCGGTGGTGCGCGCTTTATACAGAAGTAATCGGATCGGCCGTCCAATTGCGCAATTCAAAGGTACTCTCGATCTGATTTTCGCCCGCGTACCGGTGGCAGCCGGCCGCAATACTCACGAGTTCGAAATCTTCGATGGCCGGCGACTGGTTCCGATACGCGACTATTTGCGACGTCATCCGCGGCCGGATCTGGTCGATCTCGACCAGCGGATGCGATGGTTCAGCGCAGGTCCTTATGGCGATCGCGATGGCGACATCGTGGTGCTGCCGAAATTCAGTTACACCAAGCCGATTCAGGATCGTTACTATTTCGGTCCCCCCTATTGTTCCGAACATGGCAGTCCCTCACTGCAGGACAGCCATATACCACTGGTGCTCGCTTCGACCGCAGCCAGTGGGCAACAGTTGCGCCGGCTGGTGCGCGGGCTTACGGCCCGGCCGCCCACACAACTCGATGTTGTCCCTCTGATCAAGGCCATAGTTAAGGGCAGCGCGGAGGTGACGGCGGAGTCCGATCGCTAACGATTAAATCGAGGAGTGCGCAGTGGCGAGCGTGGCAAAACCGAGGTGCCAAGAAATCCCTGGCCGGCAAGCCGTTCGATGAAGGCGGCGAGCCACTGTACGTGCAGGGGGCCGCAAAGGGTCAGCGTCGCTACCGCTATTACGTCTCCAAATCCTTGGTCATAAGTGATTCTGAAAACCCACAACAGGGCTGGCGAGTCGCCGCGCCGGAGATCGAGCGGAAAGTCACGACCGCGGCTCAAGCAGTGCCGGGAGATCGCGCGGCAATCACGCTCGCGCTTGAGCAGTCGGGTATCGATCTGAATCGGTTGCCCTCCGCCATGACGACGACACAGGTGTGGGAGGCGATCGCCACCGGTCGCTAGCGGGTCGAATCTTTAGCTAAAAATCGAAAAATCGTGGGGACAGCGGAACGCTGCCCGGAAACGGCAGATTCGGCGCGATCCCAGCCGCCCGACCGATGGACAATAGGCAGAGAGTTCTTGACGCACAACGGTTTTCTTCATTCCGCCGTATGTCACCCGCGAATATCTGATGATGCCGATTTGTACCTAGCGTCCCCACAAAAGTCCCCACAGTGGGGTGGTTTGATTACCGACGAAGTCTTACGGGAAGTTGTGCGCTTTGGACAAGGCGATTCCGACGCCCGGCATCACCCGTTCATCGAGCGTGCGCAGTTAAGACGACGCGTTGCGGGATCGCGGTCAGGGCGCCGGTTGCGCGACGGCGGCGGCGCCCACTGCGTAAAGATTGCCGTCATCGGACCCGAAGTAAACGGTGCCATCGGCGCCGATCGCTGGCGATGAGTTTATCGCCTGAATCACGCCGGTTGTGAATTTCCACTTTAGCGTGCCGTCCGGATTGATCGCGTACAGGTGCCGGTCATTGCCGGAGCCAACGTATATGGTGCCATCGGCACCAATCGCCGGCGACGAAAGTACTGGATTACCAGTTGGAAACTTCCACTTCTCGGTACCATCGGGCTTCACGGCGTAGAGGTTGTAATCTCCGGAACCAACGTAAATGGTTCCATCATCGCCAATCGCGGGTGAAGAGAGGCCAAATCCACTAGACTTTCCGTCGTTCGCCCAAAACTTCCACTTAGCGGTGCCGTCGGGCTTTACGGCGTAAAGCGTGTCGTCGGAAGAGCCAATTACCACGGTTCCATCGCTGCCTACAGCTGGCGCTGTGAGAGGATGGGGAGCGGCAAATTGCCAACTCAGAGTTCCATCGGGATGGAGCGCGAAAAGTCGACCGCTCTGGCTCCGGGCGCCGATATAATAATAACTAGAGCCGAGGTAAATAGTAT
>DAHVFB010000098.1 GCA_027317185.1 Deltaproteobacteria bacterium | reverse complement strand
GGGATCGATTTGCGCAAGGATCGCATGGCGCTGCAACGGCTCAAGGAAGCCGCTGAAAAGGCCAAATGCGAGTTGTCGACCGTGATGGAGACCGACATCAATCTGCTGTTCATCACCGCCGATCAAAGCGGCCCGAAGCATCTGAACATGAAGCTGACGCGGGCCAAGCTCGAAGCTTTGTGCAATGAACTGCTCGACCGGCTCGACCCGCCATGCGTCACCTCATTGCGCGACGCGGGCCTCAAAGCCAGCGACATTAACGAGGCGGTCCTGGTGGGCGGCATGACCCGTATGCCAGCGGTGCAGGATCGGGTGCGGAAAGTATTTGGCCGGGAGGGCCACAAGGGCGTCAATCCCGATGAAGTGGTGGCGATCGGCGCCGCAATTCAGGCCGGCGTGCTCAAAGGCGAGGTCAAGGATGTTCTGCTGCTCGACGTCACGCCGCTGTCGCTGGGAATTGAGACTCTGGGCGGTGTGTTCACCAAGTTGATCGAGAAGAACACCACTATTCCGACTCGCAAAAGTCAGATTTTTTCGACCGCGCAGGACAATCAGAACGCGGTGACGATCCGTGTCTTCCAGGGCGAGCGCGAGATGGCCTCCGACAACAAGATGCTGGGACAGTTTGATTTAATCGGTATCCCGCCTGCGCCGCGCGGAGTTCCGCAGGTGGAAGTGACGTTCGATATCGACGCCAACGGCATCGTCAACGTCCACGCCAAGGACATGGCTACGAACAAGGAGCAATCGATAAAGATCACCGCCTCCTCCGGTCTGACCGAAGAAGAGATCAAGCGGATGGTTCATGATGCGGAAGCGCATGCGGCCGAAGATCGCAATCGCAGGGCTCAGGCGGAGGCGCGCAACAAGCTCGACAATCTGGTCTACAGCACCGAGAAGACCCTTGCGGATCATGGTGCGCAGCTCGATGAACCATCGCGCAAATCGATCGAAGAGGCCCTCGCGCAGGCGAAGACCAAGCTCGAATCGAAGGATGTCGAGGAGATGAATCGGGCCGCTGAGGCGCTGTCGCAGGCCTCGCACAAGCTGGCGGAAGCGATGTACAGCAAGACCCGTCAGGGACAGGCTGGCGCGCCGGGTAGCGCCGAGGGCGGCGCGGCGGACGGAAATGCTCATTCCGAGGGCGGTAGCGACGGCGGCGCAGAGAAGAAAGAGGACGTGGTCGACGCGGATTTCAAGGAAGTCAAGGAATAGCGTTCGTTAGGCCGATAATGATTATTATTACCGTCTTAAGTGACCGATCTTTTCGATGTGGGCCGTTTACGTCCGCGGCCCATATCTATTATCATCTGCACTGATGCCGACGAGCAAAAAGCGGGATTATTACGAAGTGTTGGGGGTAGCCCGCGGCGCTTCAGAAGAAGAACTGAAGAAAGCTTATCGGCGGCTGGCTATTCAGCATCACCCCGATCGTAATCCGGGTAACAAGGAAGCCGAAGAACGTTTCAAGGAGCTCAACGAGGCTTACCAGGTACTCTCAGATCCTGAACGCCGGGCGCAGTACGAACGTTACGGACATGCGGCGTTCGAGCATGTCGGCGGTGGTTTCGGCGGATTCGATTTTTCACAGGGATTCGAAGAAGTATTTTCCGATATTTTCGGCGATTTTTTTGGCGCGGGCCGGTCGCGATCGCGATCGCGCAGCCGGCGTGGCGACGATTTGCGCTATGACCTCGAGATCGACTTCGAGGAAGCGGCGCGGGGAATCGAGAAAACCATCTCGTTTCAGCGCCTGACCGCTTGCGAATCATGCACCGGCAGCGGTGCGCGTGAGGGTACCGCCGGCGTCCGAACTTGTCCGAACTGCCGTGGGACCGGTCAGGTGCGTACGCAGCAGGGCTTTTTTTCCATCTCGACCACCTGCGGACAGTGCCGCGGCGAAGGGATGATAATTGCCGATCCATGTCCCAAGTGTCAGGGGCAGGGCCGGGTGCGCCGTGCACAATCGCTCTCGGTGCGGATACCGGCGGGGGTCGACAACGGCTCGCGGCTTAAATTGCGTAGCGAGGGCGAGGCGGGCCTCGGCGGCGGTCCGGCGGGCGATCTTTATGTCGTCGTTCATGTCCGCGAACATGAGATGTTCGCGCGTCAGGGCAACGACGTAGTGGTCGAAGTGCCGGTCAGTTTCCCGCAGGCCGCGCTTGGCAGCGAGATCGACGTCCCCACGCTCGACGGCAAGGTTAAGGTGAAAGTGCAGGCGGGTACCCAATCGGGCAAGGTGATGCGGCTGAAGGGCCGGGGCTTTCCCGACTTGCACGGCTACGGCCGTGGCGATCAGCTAGTGAAGATCGCGGTGGAGACACCACGGCGGCTGACCGCGCGCCAGCGCGAGTTGCTTGAGGAATTTGCCCAGATCTCCGGTGAGGATGTAAATCATCCGATGTCCAAGGGATTTGTCGATAAGCTCAAGCAGATGTTCGGCTGATCACGTAATAATCATCCCGGCGTCTCTCTTTCCACTCAAATCCAATATAGAGTCCTGCAAACGCGGAGCGGTTTGAAAGCCTGCGCGTCCATTACATACTTGGCGGGCTCGATACCGGGGGCATTTCTCCCGGCGTGATGCGCTCTGGTTGGCATCGAGGCGATAGCGCGCAGCCGCCGCCGCTTACCACGAAAAACCGCGGATCGCTGGAGATAGTGGCGGTTTAGACTGAAACTTCGGGCGGCGATCGCGCTCAATGAATTTGTGCATCGAGGCAGCGTCTATACTGATCTGGCCTTAGGCTGAACTCAAATGGCACGGGCAATGCACGATAAATCTGACTACCAGTCAAAGGTTGATAGACATGGCTGAAACACATGTAGAAAACCAACGTTTCCGTAATCTGCGCCAATTTCTGGAGGATGAACGGGGGACGACGCTTAACCGTATCCGTGATTATCGCGCCAGCCAGGAACAGGAAGCATTTTCCAGTCCTGCGGATGAATTGGACGTCGCGCGTTCGCTCTCCGAAGTGGAGACGCATGCGAGCCTAATAGAACGTGCCGAGGACCGTCTGCGCACGATCGACTTTGCTCTAAGTCGCCTCGAGCAGGGACGTTACGGGATTTGCGCCAACTGCGGTGAGGAAATCTTGCTCAGCCGGCTGAAAGCGCTGCCTTTTGCGGTCTATTGTGTGGATTGTCAGGAGAATCGCGACCATAAGATCAGCCGCTTCGGCGAGGGCAGCGTCGATCAGCCGTTCGCACGCAGTTGGGAAGTGCCCGAAGAGATGCAGGAGAATGCGGAGTCGGATCATCTGCACGCCGTCGAAGACGATCTGCCCATCCACAGCGAAGATCCGTTTGGACCCGAAGAAGGGGAGCTCAAAGACCCGCCCAAGGCGCGTCGGCGCCGTACGGCGAAAAAGTAACCGGGGGCTGTCGAACAGGGTTTTTTTCTGGTTTCGGATCGAATTAGAGCTGCGATGGCGTGGGTCCCGTCCCGCGCCATCGGTGTTTAGGCCAATTACCATAAGGGAAGATGCGGATGAAGAGCGAGATAATGGATTAGAGTTTCAGGATGAGCCGCGTTCAGCAGCGCGAAAGCACAACCTAGGATGGCGCCGAATACGCCGCCGTTCACACGGATCCAGTCGAGATGCGTGCGAGTCCGGCTTTCAATCTGCGTGCGAATGTCCTCATTTGAAAATTGATTAAGGTTTTCCTTCACCATCCGGGCGATCTCGCCCCGCGAGGCCAATACCACCTGCCCAACCAGCTCGTCCATCCAATGATCGGCGGTTTTTCTGACCGTGCTGCTGGATTCGCATAAATGTGCCCCCAACTCATGGATGTGGGTATCGGCCGCCGAAAGTAATTCTTCGTTCTGCGGCAGTCCGCGAACCAACTGGCGTATCCGCGCACATTCTTTGCTGACCACAGCTTTGAGCAGAACCAGGCGGATACGATCCAACGGCCCGCTGCTTTTGCGGATTCCCGAGCTTAGCTGCTGAATCAGTGCGACCGCGTTTTCCGGCTGGAGATAGCGTGCCGCCTCGGTGCACATCCGCTGCAACTGCTCCGGCCGGATTACCGTGCGCAGCGACGCGGTTTTAAGATAGTCGCCCAGCCGGTCCAACGGTGTCAGCGCATGGATTTTGTCGCCGATCATCTCAGGCGTAAGCCATTCCCGTTCGATAACTTCGGCGATTCCTTCTATCAACCGATCGCGATTGCGCGGCAATACGCCCGATTTCGGCAGATACCAATGCTCCTCGAAGAGCATGTTCAGCGCGATGTAATCGCACAGGCCACCGATCAAAGATGCCTCACCCGCCGCTCGAACTATATTGGCGGCCGATGGATAGATAAGCTCCAACGGCCAACTTGCCAGATACAGAGCGAAAGACAGCGTCAGCGCGACAGCGCCTTTGTGCTTTTCAATAAAGCCGATGAATCCACGCGTTTCCTTGCTGTTCACACGGGAATTTTATCAGCCGTGGTGGCGGCAATCATTCACGTATACGCCACCCGGCATTGAGCTTGCACATTCAGCTTTTCTCTACATCGATTACTCTGGTCCGATAACTGGATGAAAAAACCAGGAGAAAGAAATTATGTATGTTTCCAGGCTTTCATTTCGCACTCTGCCGGGCAAAACCGGAGAGACCGAGAAGGAACTTAGAAAGCTGCGCAAGATGGTAGCTGACGCGGGAGGAATACAACCGCGAATACTGCATACTCACTTCGCCTCGCCGGGTGCGCCCGATATCGTCTTCGAGCAGGAGACGCGTGATCTCGCGCAATTGGAAGCGGAAATGAGCACGCTTACGGCCGGTTCCGAGTTTCAGAGTTGGACCAGCCGGGTCTCCGCTCTGCTCTCTGAATCTCCAAAACGTGAGATATATCTAATCTCGGGGTAACCGACAAAATTTATCAGCGTCGAAGGGACGATGAATTTACCAGCATGCAAGCGGCCTATAAAATTTTTCGCGGCCGAGTCGGCGCGCTCCGCGTTAATGATCGGCGGTCGTACGGATAAAGTGCCGGAGCTTCTCTTCGACCAGTGCGATACGCCGATTTTCGCGCACGATCATTCCCATCCGCTCGAACTCGGCTAGGACTGCAGTTACCTTGGGTCGCGAGCTTCCAATCATATCGCCGAGAACCCGCTGCGGCAGCGTGACTCTGAGCAGACTGCCCCGCGCGTCGCGGCTGCCCAGGCGAAGGCTTAATTCGAGCATCGCCACCGCCAGCCGATGTCGAAGATCGATCCGTGAAAAGCCGGGGTAGCGCCCAAAAAGCTGTCCAGCCGTGCCGAACACGACCGACATGATATTCGCGAGTTCCCTCGGATTGCCAGAGCATACGATACTGACGAACCGTTCGAGCGGCAGCGTCCCGACTCTTGAACGACTGAACGCGGTCCATACGAAACGATGCCGCAGGTCGGTCGGCAGCATTGGCGCCTTGAACAGCAAACCCGATGAAATTACCGCGATGATAGTGGGTTTGCCGGCCGCATTGTAATTCACTAACTGGGCTATGCCTGAGAGCAGCAGATGAACATCATTGATGGTGGTTAGAGAATCTTCGTGGATAGTTTGATGCCGCTCGTATTCAGAGACCGAGATCGATTTGCCGAGCGAGAGAAGCTGAGCCGGACTTAGCCCGCGAAGCCCGGAGAGGCGATTCACCAGGTCGGCATCTTGTACCGCTTGAGAAGCGAGCCGCATGAAAGCTCCACGGAGTTAGAACAGGAGTGATGTTAGACAAACAAGTCATCCTTTTGCAATGGTATTGGCATACCCCTGTGGATCACGCCCGACCCCCCTTTAACGGGCCTCCGACGCGTCTTCGCCTTCACTCCGCAAAGCAATGCAATGGATTCAACTGCTATTTGAGATAAGCGGCTGGTGCGCCATAGGGAGTGCCTATGGCTATCGTCCGTCGTTAGTTTCTGTGAAATCAAGATAACATGGGGACGTCGGGTTCCTGACCGCGGCTGAGTTGGTCGATAAGCCGAGCCAGATCCGGCAGCCGAAGGCAATAGTCGGGGCTATCCTGAAACAGGCCCGATTTCGGCATCGAAGGCGCTTGTGCCTCGTCGGGATCCTGGACCACGCTAATTCCGCCACCGCGCTTGATTGCCACCAGGCCCTGAGCGCCGTCACTGTCGCCGCCGGTCAGCACAATTCCCACCACCCGAGAACCGTAGGCCTGCGCGGCCGAGCGGAACAGAGGATTGGCTGACGGCCTGGTAAAGTGTTCTTTGGGTCCTTGGTCAAGACGAATTTTTCCGCCCCGTAGGGTCATATGGTAGTCGGGTGGGGCGACGTAAATATGTCCCGGAGCGATAAGGGTCTCGTTTTGCGGATGACTGGCGGGCAATTTTCCCACCCGGGTTAGAATTTGCGGGAGAAGGCTTTCACGGTTGCTGGGAAAGTGCAGTACAACAAACAGCGTGCCGGGGAGATCGGCGGGCAGATCAGAAACAATCTTGGATAAAGCCTCTACTCCACCGAGCGACGCTCCAATCACAAAGATGTCGTGTTTATTCATCCTGTTTGTTCACCGGCGCTGCCTAGGCGAACGGAAGAACAGGGTGGTCGAGCTCCCTATTTGAAAATAGCACCTTGGCGGCCCGCATGGGACGGGGCAAGCAATGAAAAAAGCCGATAGACTTGAAGCGCAAATAGTGGGAAAGAATTTTACTGGTGAGTTAGAGAGATTTTGGCATCGAACAAAAACTCTCAGTAGCGTCCGCTTGTGCAGAGCGCAAGGATCGCAAGGCAGCCAGATCAAACTGTCATGGGGAATCGCGCATGAATGAGATAGCTACGGTGGATAAATGGGAGAAAAGCCGCGTGCGGCATAGCCATCGGCATCCGCCGGTACTCAACATAAACCAACTGCTGGGAGCTGAAACCACGCCTGGGCAGCGGCTGGCGGATACCTTCACGCTGGTGATGGGGAGTTGGACCTTCATCGTCATCCAATCAATTATTCTGATGATTTGGATCGCGGCGAATGTGACCGCATGGATTCGCCACTGGGATCCGTATCCTTTCATTCTGCTCAATCTCGCCCTCAGCTTTCAGGCTGCCTATGCCGCGCCGATCATAATGATGTCGCAGAACCGTCAGGCGGCCAAAGACCGTTTGATGGCCGAGCAGGATTATGTCGTTAACACCAAGGCCGAGGAGGAAATCAAGGCGATCATGCATCATCTGGAACAGCAGGATGAGCGGATGATCGATCTGCTGGTCACCATGGAAGAGCAGCACCGGGTTATAATGAAATTGTTCGACAAACTGAAGCCGGCGGGTGAAGGCACGTCCACCCCGATCGCGGGTTAGCGATGTAACCCCCGTCACCTTCCCTAAAAGGAAGGGGAGCAGGATTCGGAGTGGTTCGAGCGGATTATGCGAAACGTTCGATTAAAGCAGCCCGTCAACCCTGGTTAAATTCCGAAGTCAGTTTGCGCCACGCCTCGTCGTCCACGCCCACACGGTAAGGGAAGTAAAAAGCGATACGATCGAGCAGCCCGTCGTAGCGCGATCTAACTTTCGCGCCGATTTCATCGAAAGTGCCGGTTACCGTATAGGTATCGAGCATCTCATCAGTGATCGCGGCCGCCATCGCATTCCAATCACCCTTGGCGGCAAGCTGGTTCAGACGTGTGGCCACCTCGCCCCAGCCATGAACGTCGAGCACCACCTGGTAGGTACGCGTCGAGGCGTAAAAGGCGATCTGACGGCGCGCGTCCTCGCGCAGGCGGGCCAACTCCTCGCGCGTGCGGGCGGCGATCGCGAAGGTCATGCTGACGATCGAAAAATCCTTGCGTGACTTTCCGGATTTCCGCAATCCGATTTCGACGTTGGGAATTACAAATTCGCGCAGATACTTTGGCGAATTAAAAGGATGCGCATGCAGTCCCTGGCATAGTTCGCCGGCGAGCTGGCAGATGTTGGCGTTGAGGCCGGCAATATAGATCGGAATGTCCGAGTAGTCGTGCTGAGCCGGGGTGAAGAACGGCGTCATCAGCGAGAAATTGTAGTACTTGCCCTGGTACGACAGCTTCTTCCCGCCTTCGGCCCAGCATCGCCAGATCGCCCGCATCGACTCGATATACTCGCGCAGCCGCGGAACCGGCGCATCCCATTTGACGCTGTAGCGGCGCTCGTTGTGTCCCTTCACCTGGGTGCCGAGGCCGAGGATGAAGCGGCCGCGCGAGAGACCGGCCAGATCCCATGCGGTCTGCGCTGTGATCATTGGGCTGCGCGGAAACGCCACCGCGATACCGGTGCCCATCTTGATCCGGTCGGTATGTTCCGCCGCCATCACCAGCGGCAGATAGGCATCGTTACCGGCTTCGAGCGTCCAGACCGCGTCGAAGCCGGTCTCTTCGGCCGCGCGCGCGGCGGCCGGTACGGTGCGGAGATCGCGCGCCACCAGAGCGGTATCGAGCTTCATCATAGATTTGTCCCCAGCGACAGCCGCCGCCTTCGGCGGTTCATGGAGTTACTTGATTTGGTAGACCACATTGACGTCGGCGATGAAGCCGATCTCATGCGGTATAACCCGCATCATGGTTTCGTTCATCGGTGCGGAGCGGAAACTTGCGCTAGACGCACCGAAGAAGCCGTTGCCGTATACCACCTGCGGCTGGACCTGCGCGTTGACCGATATGCTGAGCACCTGCCCCAGCTTGACGCCCATCGAGTTGGCCACCACCGCCGCCTTGGTCTGCGCCTCGTTCGAGGCGACCGCCATCGCCTGTTTGCGCGCCGCTGAGTCACTGGCGAGCGTAAAACTTACGGAGTTAAGCTGCGAGGCTCCGGCCGTCATTCCAGTTTCGATTAGCGGTCCGAGCAGTTCGAGATCTTTGGCTTTTACATCGATATTGACGCGGGCGTTGAAACTCTGGCGCACAACATATCGCGATGGCGGCGGAAATTGCTGGTTCATGTAATATGGCCGGTTTTCAGGATTCACCTGCGTGACCGTGAACTGGGTGATCTGCACTCCGCCTTTGCCGCCGAGCTTATCTTTGAGGGCCTGCTCCACCCGGTGTGTGATTTCGGCTCCGCCGCGGACCGCCTCGTCAGGGGTCGCCTTTTGGACCTGCACCTCAAATGTGACCGACGGCTCTTGCCTGGTCTGAACCCTGCCTTCAGGGTAATACTCAAACCGGCTACGACCACGGAAACCAGGGTCGGTGTTGGTCGGCTGAGAAGGCTGATGTATAGGCACCCATTCGAACCCGCTCTGCGCTACTCGCGCTGCGCCGGTGGCCATTCCCGTTTCGATCAATGCCCCTAAATCCTCGATCTGGACGGCATAGACCTGTATCTGGTCGGTAAAGTTCCATGGTCCTCCCGGCGGCGTTGGAGTTGGGTTGGCCGTATTCGCCGGAACCGATTCAGTCATCGGGGTGAGCGAAAAGTTCGCGGTGTTGACTTCGCCCTTGCCGCCCAGTTTGGCCTTGAGCGCATCGATGATCTTGTTGGTCTTGTCCGTTTGCAACTTTGTGCAGGTATCCGCGGTAGGCGCTTTGCTGTCCAGCGCAAACGATACGATGACTTCGTCCGGTTTAGCCTTGGCATCGCCATGGCCACTCACCGAAATAGTGCGCGTGCCGGGCTGAAGCGCCGCCGATTGGCTGTAGGCTCCGGCAGCCGGAAGACAAAAAAGCGCAGCGACGGTGGCGAGAATGATGGCGCGCATGGATACCCTCCCCGGAGCGATTTTGCGCCACTGTGGCACAAACCGAACGCTGGCCGCGACCGAATTCTAACTGTGAATCACTCGTGAGAGGCGGTCGGGGAAGTCGCTCAGGATGCCGTCTACCCCCATCGCCAGCAGCGCGCGCATCTCGGCCTCGTCGTTGACCGTCCAGACATGAACTTCGAGGCCCATTCGATGGGCGGCCGCCACGCTTTGCGGCGTCGCCAGTTCCATCGTCCCGTGACGAGGTGGAATCTGAAGGGCATCCGCCGGCGGGCTATAATCGTCAGCGGCTGAGTTAATCGCGGCGAAGAACCGCGCTATCTCAAGCGCCGAAAAGCTGGTCGGAATCTCGGGACGCAGCGCGCGTATCTCGCTCAACGGCGCCTGATGCTCGCTGGCGATCAACACCTTGCGCGACATCGCCAAGGCTTCGATGATTGCAACCATCGCGGGTACCACGCTCGGCTCGGTCTGCTTGATTTCTATTATGAAACGGGTTTCGGGGCAGGCCGCCAAAATCTCATCAAGTCGCGGGATACGCAGACCTCGCCCACGCATCGGGAAGCTGGCCCCGTCATCGCGGGTAAAGGTCCAGCCGGCGTCCGCGCTGGCAAGCTCGGCGTAATCCATTTCCGCGATCACGGCGCTGCGACCGCAGGTGCGGGCCAGATTGGGGTCGTGACAGACCACCACGACGCGGTCGCGAGTCAGGCGAATGTCCAATTCGGCGTACGGTATTCCGAGGTCCGCTGCGGTGCGAAAAGCAGTAGCGGTGTTTTCCGGATTTAACCCGGCGCCGCCGCGATGGGCTATTACGCGTGGCGGGGGAGAGTCAAAAAAATCGCTGTTGAGAGAGTGCATCCCGCGTGGCGAACCAGGCTTGGAGAACCTTCAAAATATTGAGAACTTTATCGCCGCCGGCTACATGCCGCCGTAAGCATCACCCTCGGCGGCTGCCCGCATCGTATGCCAGTGCCGATGATGGTGATGTCGATGGGTCGGCGCGGGCGATACGCCCGGCTTTGCGGTCGCCGAGGCGGCACTGGCGGCCTGAACGGCAGGGTTTTGATCGACCGTGTCAGCCTCCTCCAGGCGATCTAGCCCGGAATCCGGCAGGTTGTTGAGCGCGGCCTCGTACCGTTGCTTCATATCGTCGAACAGCGCCCGCCGTCCAGGCGAGATGGGATGGTTTTCGCCGAGATGCTCGGTCAGTGGATTTACGAATTTATCGCCGCTTTCTACCGCGAAATGCAGATGAGGTCCGGTTGACAGGCCGCTGGAGCCGACCTTGCCAATCACGTCACCGGCATGTACTTGCACGCCGGGCTGAACCGTGGATTGGATTCGTGAAAGATGGCCATAAATCGTCGCGATATCGCCCGGATGCTCGATCCGGATGCATCGTCCAAGCTGACCACACCATCCCGCGGTCGTCACGCGGCCATCCGCCACCGCTTTTACCGGTTCGCCATAGCGGGTTGCCAGATCGACGCCCAGGTGAGGACGATAAATATGGAGCAGGGGATGATAGCGGGAATATGTGAAACCCGAAGAAATATAATCGAAATTGACCGGGAAGCGCAGGGTTTGAGCCTCGAGTGAGCGACCATGTTCATCGTATAAATGGGCGTTGCTATGCCCGTCACTGAATGCGAACGCATCGAGGGTCTTGCCGTTGCTGAGTCCGAGTTGCGCGGCCTCAAGTCCCGTCGGAAGACGCCATGTGCCGTCGCGAGACACCTTTTCCTGGTAAATCAACTTGACTGTCGAGCCAGGCTCCAGCCGATTAAGCGGATGACGGCTGTCGAAGGCTTTTTCCAGGGCGCTAACGATTTGGCCGGGAATACCATGCCGGGCGGCGGCGCGCCGGAAATCCCCCTGGACGGGAAATGCCACCAGCACGGGCCGCAATTCGTATTGGATTGGCATTTGCCAGACTTTTATTACACTTTCGCCAAGCCCCAGTTCCATGATCGCCCGATGGTAATCCGCATTGTAGCGAAAGCCGCGCAGCGCCCCGGTATCGGGATCCTTATAGAGGGTCAGCGCATGTCCGGCGAGCATCAGATTGGAGCGGGCTTTGTTGTGGAAAAGCTCCGCCCATCGGAGTGCATCCTCGGCCCGCAGTCCCGCATCTTCGAGATAACGAGTCACCGGGGCGGTCCGATCGAGCATGGTACTGATCGTGACCGCCTGTGGAGCCGGTTGCGCGGATTCGACAAAAAACAGGCTTTGGGTCTGGATTTTCCCGGCTTTCAGATGGCCAGGGACGGGCACGGTGGGGCGGCCGCCTACCCGCAGCATCAGCAGAATGGCAGCGGCGCCGACGGCGAAAATCAGCGTCATCGCAGACGCGATTCGCCCCCCCCGGATCCTGCCCAAACGTCCCACCTTGACGCAGACGGTAAGATATTCCCGCCCTCGGCGCAACACCTTCGGAATCTATCTATCAAGTGCAATTATGGCCATTTTTGGCGCGCTTTTTCTCAGGCTAAAACGTTTGATGGCAGTTCGGCTAACCTACGATGATCGTTGCCGCGCTTGATGTGAGCACAAAACGAATTGGGATCGCGGTTTGCGACCGATCGCTCAACGCCGTCCATCCGATCTCCACCCTCGTCCGCACTACGCTCGATCGCGACCTCGCCCAACTGCGCGCGCTGCTGATTCCCCGCGCTGTGGATAAAGTGATCGTCGGGCTGCCCATCAATATGAACGGCAGCGAGGGACCGGCGGCCCACCGGATGCGCGCGTTCGCGGCCCATCTCGGCGCGGCGCTGGCGATTCCGGTTGAATTGCAGGACGAGCGCTTGACCACTTTCGAGGCTCGCGACCTGATGCGCGGCCTGCCCACAACCCGTTCGCGGCGGCGCAACTCGATGGACTCAATCGCCGCGGCCTTGATTCTGGAGGCTTGGTTGCAGGCTAATCCTGAGCAAACCGGCTGAAGGTGCAATTTCGTAGTTGGCGGGACGGTCGCTACACTTATTGGCTTATGAAGCGGGCGGTTAGCCTGACGATCGTCGCAGTGCTCGCGATTACTGGCGTAATCGCGGTCTTGATCTACAGCTTCGCGCCGGTACCGCAGTTTCGATCGCCGCGCGTGGTCACTATCAACCGGGGCGATTCCTTCCGCACGGTGGGCGATAAGCTGCAACGAGCCGGGGTGGTCCGCAGCGCGCTGGTGTTGATCGGCTGGGCGGAGTTCACTGGTCAGGCCCGTGCGGTCAAGCCCGGCGACTATGAGTTTGGGGGTGGCGAAACGATGACCGCGGTGCTGCGCCATCTGGTGCGCGGCGACTACCTGGTTTCGATCATCACGATTCCCGAGGGCCTGACGATTTGGCAGATCGGCGAGCGGCTGCAGCGGGCCGGGCTGGCCTGCCCGGACGAATTCGAGTATCAGGCGCGGCGCGGACCGCTGATCGCGGCGCTGGGGCTGCGTCCGCTTGGCGCGGAGGGTTACCTGTTCCCGGCCACCTACAAGTTTTCGCCCCATGCCGACGCCCAACAGATCGTAGCCGGGATGCTGGAAAAATTTTACTCGCTGTTAACTCCGGCGGTCGAGCAACGGATGTTCGCGCTGGGGCTAAATGTCCGCCAGGTGGTGACCATGGCCTCGATCGTCGAAAAGGAAGCCTACGTGGCAGGCGAGCGCCCGCTGGTGGCGAGTGTTTTTTATAACCGTTTGCGGTTGGGAATGCCGCTTCAGTCCGATCCCACTGCTCAGTATAATCCGGAGGGCGAGGATGAGCCGGCGTTGGTGGCAGTCCATACACGATCCGCCTACAACACCTACGGATTTGTAGGATTGCCGCCCGGACCGATCGCCAACCCGGGCGAGTCGTCGATTATGGCGGCGCTCTATCCCGCGCATACGGATTATTTGTATTTTGTCGCTCGGGGAGATGGGACGCACATTTTTTCGCGCACGTTGAAGGAGCATGAACAAGCAATCGCCCAATTGAAAAAGTCCGGCGCTCATTCACCTGCAAATATTCGGGCCCCCCTCGAAACTCGCGTCAAATAGGTTATAAAACGCATCGTGACCAAACCGGTTGAGTTACTCGGCGAGGCTTATCGTCGCCTTGCCCTAATTGCGGCGGCGCGCGCAGCCGCAATCAGCAGCATGCCCGCGATCGCGGCGTTTGCGATCGCCGGCCTGTTCAACTTGATCGGCGCCGCCACCTGGGCGCGTCTCGGCTATCAGCTTCCGCCGCACTGGTCATCGGCTATCAGGATCGGATTGATGGTGATCGGCGCGCTGGCGATAGCGATTGGCGTTATCCGGGGATGGCTGGCCTACCGTCGTATCGGTTTCCTCGATGCCGCCGGGCGAGTCGATGACGCGGTCGGTGCTCGTCAGCAGGTGTTGACGCTGGCCGCGCTCAGCCGCCCGGATCTTTCCGATCCGGCCCATCGGCCCGATCCGGTCGATCCGGCCGGACGCGGGGCGCTATTTCCCGTGCTGTGGCATCGCGCCAGCAGCCTGCTCGAAAGCTTCGATCCCAAGCGGGCTTTCGGCCTGGAACTTGGGTATCCACTGCGGCGATCTTCATGGTTGGCGCTGGCGGGAGCGCTGGTGATGGCAATTGCCACCATGGCGATGGTCCGGCGGTTGACGCCCGATCAACTCGCGGCGCATCGGCTGATCGATCTCGCACGCGAGATCGAAAATCCCAATTCTTCGGTCCCCCACGGCCGGCCCGAGGAGATTATCGCCGCCGCCGAACGAGTCGAGAGTTCAAGTCTTCCACCCGAGCAAAAGCTCCAGCAACTCGCCGACCTGACCCATCAATTGAAGCAGCAGAATCAGCCCCCGCCGGACAAGAAGCCAGCTTCGACCAAACCGGCGAAGAATCAACCGGTTGGAAACAAGACCGGCCAATCTTCAGGCGGCTCCGGGGCGGGCAAAGGTCAGGGAAAGAGTGCGGCCGGCACCGGGAATGGTGAAGGCGGCAAGGGCAAAGGATCGGGTGATGGGCCGGGAAACGGCAGTGGCCAGGGTCAGGGCGGTAGCCAGTCCAGGCAGGGTAAGCATCAGTCGCGGGACGCCGGCAAGACCACGGATAAGCGCAGCGCCCAGATCGCGGAGCTGCAAGATCAGATCGCCAAGGCCGAGGCTCAGATACAAGCCGACAAGGCGAAAAATCCCGGTCCAAAAACGCAGCCGGGCGGCAAGCAGCCGGGCAGCGGCGTCAAACCGGACAAGACCGGCAGTCAGCAACTCGCGGGGGCTGATCGAAATGGCCAGAACAGCGGCAAGCTGAACCGGCCCGGATCCGAATCGAATCACGGTCCCGATGGCGCCAAGCCCGGCGGCAAGAACGGCAATGCTCCCGGCGGAACCCAGGGCGATACGCATCTTGGCGAGTTCCCGGCCGCGATCACCTACGAGCACTTTTACAAGCCCGGCGATGGACCGCCAATTCAGATTCACGATGCCCGTTATGTTTTATTCCGCTTGCCGGAGGCGATCGCGTCCACCAATGGCGCCGGGAAGCTGTTGCTCGACAGCAGCGGCCCGCATGCAACCACTCCATATGTGAATCTGCCGCTCAAGCAGAATCAGCCATTGGCGGTGGCGCCGGATGAGCAGCAGTTGGTGCCGCCCCGTTACCGCGATCTCATCCGATAGGCATCGCCAGACAGGTAGGATTATCAGACAGGAAGGAGAACCGATGGGAGCCGCTGCACAAATGTCCGCCGACGCCCGCATCGCTGAATTTCGCAAGATATTCAGCCGCGCAGAGACCGAGGTGGGCCGCGTAATTGTTGGCCACGAGG
>DAHVFB010000097.1 GCA_027317185.1 Deltaproteobacteria bacterium | reverse complement strand
CGATTATTCGGTGCAGGCGGCTTCGGATGACCCGCGTTTCAGTCCCCTCCTCATCGGGGAATCCGGTTCAACAAGGCCGCGTGATGCGGCATCGGGCGCGGCTCGACCAAGTTTCAGTCCCCTCCTCATCGGGGAATCCGGTTCAACTAGAACAAACTCATACAAGTCATTAAATGCGCTTATTCAGTTTCAGTCCCCTCCTCATCGGGGAATCCGGTTCAACACTGGCCTGTGCTCTATTGTCAGATAGACTGCCACCAAGTTTCAGTCCCCTCCTCATCGGGGAATCCGGTTCAACCTTATAGGCTGAGTAATCATCATGTAGCTTGCAGTGTATGTTTCAGTCCCCTCCTCATCGGGGAATCCGGTTCAACAGCGGCGAGTCGATAGATCCGGTCAAGCCGAAGAATGTTTCAGTCCCCTCCTCATCGGGGAATCCGGTTCAACACGGATGTTGCGTTCGTAGAGACGATCGCGTACTTGTTTCAGTCCCCTCCTCATCGGGGAATCCGGTTCAACCGCTTGGACTTCTCGCTCTTGGGAGTGACGAGGATCTCTGTTTCAGTCCCCTCCTCATCGGGGAATCCGGTTCAACACCGCGACCGCGACCCCGAAGATGGTCGGCGGCGTCGTGTTTCAGTCCCCTCCTCATCGGGGAATCCGGTTCAACAACCTCGGGATCGACCGATATCCTTGGCACCGACTGGAACAAGGTTTCAGTCCCCTCCTCATCGGGGAATCCGGTTCAACCGCGCACAAACGCAAGGCATCACGTCCGATGCGTAGGATGTTTCAGTCCCCTCCTCATCGGGGAATCCGGTTCAACTCGCTGAAGATGCGCAAGCCGGAGCTTCGCGGGCATGACGTTTCAGTCCCCTCCTCATCGGGGAATCCGGTTCAACACTGAGTAGTCACTGACTACCCCAAATGGAGGCGAGTTCGAGTTTCAGTCCCCTCCTCATCGGGGAATCCGGTTCAACCCAGCGTTTGCGGACGGCCATGAGGCGAGCCCACCGTTTCAGTCCCCTCCTCATCGGGGAATCCGGTTCAACTCGGCTTGCGATCCGTCGGGGAATTCCTCATCGATGTTTCAGTCCCCTCCTCATCGGGGAATCCGGTTCAACGTGATCCGCACGATGAGCAGGTGCGCGAAGTCCAGGCGTTTCAGTCCCCTCCTCATCGGGGAATCCGGTTCAACAAATCGGGCGCTCGCGCTACCAAGCGCCAAGTTAAGTACGTTTCAGTCCCCTCCTCATCGGGGAATCCGGTTCAACTCGCGGCGGTCAGCCATTCGCCATCCGTCATATCGAGTTTCAGTCCCCTCCTCATCGGGGAATCCGGTTCAACTTCACACGTCAATTAGAGTCCTTCGGCAAAAACACCGGTTTCAGTCCCCTCCTCATCGGGGAATCCGGTTCAACGTATCTGCGAGCGTGTTGACGGTGGCCTTTCCCGAGGCGTTTCAGTCCCCTCCTCATCGGGGAATCCGGTTCAACCGCCCTATTTGTGTAGTAAAATCAAAGACTTTTGCCGCATCGAAGATGCCATTCTTTCGCAACAGCCTCGATGCCTTCAAGTTGCCCCTCATTTGCGAAATTCCTTACCATATGTCGTCGCAGTAGTTCTGAAACTCGCAACCGACGCAGCGGGCGCGCGCCGATGTGGGTTCCGGTATCCTTTCGTCGCGCACGAAGCTTCTAATCTCGTCGATCGCCCCGATCACCTCCTTGCGTAAATCATCGCCGATCTCGATCCGTATCAATTCCTTGGACGGCACGAGGTACACGAAGGCGGCTGGCGCCGACCGCCCCAGGCTCTCTTCAATCATCAGCGCGTATGCCGTCAGTTGGATCCGATGGTTGCGCCGGACGCCACCCTCGGTGTCCTTGAAATCCACCGGATAGCACGCGCCGTCGGTGACGATCAGCAAATCGAGCTTCCCCGCGAGACCCAGACGCTTCGAGGTGACCCACGCGCCGAAGCGCCGCTCGCCGCCTTCGAGACCGTAACGGCGAAAGCCGCGCCGCTTCTCCATCGCCTCGACCGCAGCCTCGACATTCCTGCCGCGCTGCATCTTGTAAGTGCGGCTGAATTCCACCGGCATGACGTGCCGGTAGTATACGATCCGCTTGCAGTACGCCCACTGTTTGAGGTCGGTCGCAGTAAGGGCAAGCGACGGTTCGCTATGAGCGGGGGTCTCAAGCATTTTGGGGATGCGCGAGCTGCACGATTTCGCGTTTGGCGGCCGCGTCCTTTTCGCACATTTGCAGCATGATCAACTTGCCCTCGTGCCGGCCGAGCGTATCGCCGAGGCGGGAAAACATCTCGTTGCGCCTGGTCGCGTCGAGCGGACCGCTGAACACACTGTATTGAACATGGTCGAGTCCGTAATCCTTGCACACCTCCGCGATCTTAAGCCGGATGCGATCGCTGGTGATATCGTAGATGACCACGGTTAAGAGTTCCTGTCCTCGCATGAGAGCGCCGTCCTGAGCAGGTCACCACTTGAAGGAAAAGGCCTTGTAGCGAAATGCCGGAATTCTTGACGCAGATCGCGGACTCGCCTGCTCGCTTCGCGCGGCGGCCCGCGCTCCGCTGGCGTCATCACGCAGGGCGGAGGCGAGATTGCGCGCCTGGATCTGCACTACGGACTTGAGCAGGTGACGCCGGCCGCGGAAGTTGACCTCGCTTTCCAGGCGCTCCAGCACGAGCTGCGCGATGGTCCGCCGGCTCGCGTCGGTAAGCATTCCGCCCTGGGTCTCGATCGCCGTGCCTTTGCCGATCGCGGCGATCACCGCCCGATCCACCACCGGCTGGCGAAACTCCTCGACCATATCGAGCACCAGCGAAGGCTTGCCGGGGCGGTCGACGTGCAGAAAGCCGGCGAACGGTTCCAATCCCGCGTTCATGATTGCGCCCCACACCTGCGTATAGAGCATGCCGTAGCCATAGTTGAGCGCGGAGTTGACCGGGTCCGTGGCGCCGCGATGCTCTCTTAGGTCGAACTCGATTTCCCTCGGCAGCAGGAGGCGGACGCCGCTCCAGTAATTCCGGCCCGAAGAGCCTTCGATCGCGAGCAGCGCCTCGCGCGCCTCGTCGATATTGGAGGCAGAGACCTGGGCGGCGTTGCTACGCCCTTTAAGCAGCCGAATAGCTATCTCGGAAAGCTTGGCGAAGGTCTCGGGATCGGCGGTCTTGAGGTACTTGCCGAAGTAGCGCAGCAGGGCGGCCTGATTACCGAGCTTGCCGCGCACGATCGCCCTGGCGAATTCGACGCCGCGTTCATCGTTGTAAGCGGCGAGTTGCTCGCGGCGCGTGATCACCGTGGCGGTCAGCATCGGCGAGGAGAGCATCGCGAAAGGTTTGCCGCCGCGGGTGAGAAAGGAGAGACGGATTCCGCGCTCGCAACAGGCCTCGATCAAGTCGGTCGAGATTGAGACTCCGTTGGAGGCGACCACGATATGGCCGACGCGGAACAGCGGGAGCTCGATCTGATCGGCGGATGACTTTGGCGGCCGGGGCGCGGCGCCATTGGCGCCCAGATGCCGAAGCGGTTCCGGCGGATGCTTTTCGCCGTCGGAAGTGACGACGGTCAGAGTGGGGCGGCGATTATCGGCGCCAAAGGGAAGAAAGAGTTGCGGACCGCCTTCGATCACTTCGAGTCTGGGTTTGGGTCCGCGCACGACGAGGCGATCGCCCTTTTTGGCGAGCATCACGCCGTAGTCGGAGACAATCACGCTGTCCATATATCTTCCCCTCGCGATTGACGAAGTCGGCCAGTTGAACGACGCAATCGAGCCGCCGCGGAATCCTCTTTTCTTTTCATGGTAAGACGTGTAAGACGAGAATTATGAGTTCGTCAACTCTTTCGACCAAGGGGCAACTCGTCATTCCGACTCGATTGCGAAAAGCCCTGAACCTGCGGCCCGGCGACCAGGTCGAGGTGACGCTTGAGGGGCGCCGACTGATCCTGGAGCGCATAGTTCCGCGCGGTGTGAGGCTGATGCGCGGAAAGTTCGGGCGTCCGGTTCTGGTTTCCGCGCCGGGAGCTCCAGCGATGACGACCGAGATCGTCAACCTGCTGCGCGACGAGCTTGCGTGAGTCATCTGCTCGATGTGAACTTCCTGGTTGCGTGCGGATGGCAGTCTCACGCCGACCATGTGAGAGCGAGTCGATGGCTCAGCCGCGCGAAGTCGTTTGCGACCAGCTCGGTCAGCGAAATGGGCTTTCTCAGAGTCAGCCTTAGTCCGGCCTTTGGTGCGCGCTTCGAGGATGCGATTGCGGCGCTCGAAGCGATTGTGCGGATGCGCGCACATCGGTTCATCCGCGACGGTACTCGCGCCGGATCGTTGCCCTCGGTTACCAGCGGCAAGGATGTTACGGATGCGCATCTGGTCCATCTGGCAAGACGCCATCGCCTGAAGCTGGCGACCTTCGACGCCGTCCTGGGTGGCAAACCCTGGGCCCAGGGAGTAGCCGAGGATCCGACGAGGTGATGCTCGCCGTTCGGCTGGCCTCACGCCGTAGTCGGAGACAATCACGCTGTCCATTTACGTTCCCCCCCCCCGCGCGAAGCGCGGCTAGGCGGCTTTACTCAGTGCCATAGAGAGTAAAGCCAGGCCCGGTATTCACGACTCCAACCGGCACAATGGTTTCGATGAATCGCCGATGCCGGTTACGGCGTGGAGCCTTCCGCGTGTAAGAACTTAGCGTCTCGAGGTCGGCGTCCGGACCGAAGTCATCAAGCGAAACGATATGGGCGCGGGCTGGCGGAGTCCATTCCCCGGTCCGTACGATGGGTTGGGTAAATTCGGAGGCGAGGCGCCGCGCGCGATAGGAACGAAGGAACCGCACGAACGATCCTCGTTTGCCGATGTAGGAGATCAGTGGCAGGAGTTGGATCAACTGTCTGGCAAGCAGATCGTCCCCTCCAGCCAAATCAAATGCCCATCTGAGAACCCCTTGCAGATGAGCGATTTCACGATAGGCAATAGTGGGGCCGTATGGACTCACGGAATTAGGGTCGCGGGATTCCTGGCGCACCTTGACGAAGGTATGCGTCACCACCGCTTTATGAGTAGGAGCGATCCTTACCTCGACAGGGACCAGATTTCTGAGTAGCAGCCCGCATTCAGCGTCGGCTAAACCCGCCCGAAATGCGGCGTCGACCAGCGCCATTTTGATTGCATATGGCGTCGGAATTACGAGAGTACGCCCGACGGAGCTTGTCGCGAGGCTGATCTTGAGCGAAAACAGCGCGGTTGGCTCGAATTCCGCAATCAGCCATCGTCCCGGACCCGGAACCCCGGCTATCTCGGTATCCTGATCCACCTCAACGAGGCGAACTGAGCGCGATTCCTCACCGGGTATGCTAGCGGCGTTTGCTTTCGTGGGCATGGCTTTCACTCGGGAAGTTCGACTTCGCTGGCGAGATCGGCGAGCACTTTGATGCCATCGGCGAGGCTTTGAAACTGCGTCACCTGCACGCTGCCGGTCTTGATTCCGTTCAGAACCGCGGCCGCGCTTTGCATCTGCTCACGATAATCGTGACTGAGCGGGCTTACGGTCGGGGCGGGCAACGAAGTAGCTGAAGTGGCAATCACGCCTTCACAGTTCAAGATATGCGGGTTTTGCGTGTTGCGCTGAGCACCCGCGGGTTTAATCAAGGTTGCCGCAAGCGCGTGGATAACCGCGGTCGCGCGTGCCTTGCGAGCCTGCGGAGTTACCACGTACTTGCGAGTGATGTCGTTCAGACCGATACGGTAGAGATCGAGGTTGCAAATGAACGCATATATTCCTGACGAGGCGGGCCGATGAAAGATCGCCTGCTTGCCTGCGACAGTATTGTCGCCGGTGGCAGCGGCACGGCCCTCGGGGGCGTATTTCACGTGAAAGTATTGCTCGGTGGCGGTTAGCGGCTGGCCGTCCTCATCTTCCGGCAGTCCGACCACCCAGCCGAATTCAACCACCGACTTGCGGCCGACCGAGCGGCCTCGTGTCACCAGTGCCCCGGCAAGGTCCGTCAAACTGCAATCCGAAAGCATTTTGGTCATGATCTCGGATTCGGAAACCTTGTCCTCCTTACAGAATTTCTCGAATTCCGGATTCTGCGCGTTGATACGGTCGGCGTCATGCACCGCGGCTCCGGGCGAGAGAGGCTGACCGCCATCTTTGAGCAACGGAATCAGATGCTCGACCAGAATATGCTTGAACATGTCGCCGCTGACAGCGTTGACAATCGTGCGATGACCGGCCTGATCAATGATATGCACCATCCGGGTTTGTTGCTGATTACCTTCGGTCCCTTCGCTGTTGAGATTATGCAAGTCGAGCGTCAACCGCGCGGAAATAGATAATGAATTCAATTGCGCCATTTTCCCCTCCTGGAATGTGACTAGTCAGTTTCGGTTTGATTCAAGTCGTGGTTGTCTTCAGAATCGCTGTCGCGGGAGACGCGGCACGAGCCGTACGCGCACAGCATCGGACCCACGGTGGCGGCATGATGCGTGTCTATCAGAGTCACCAGCGAAGAGAATTCTTCGGTCGTGACGTTCCGGGGCGCAGACTTGTTCAGTTCACGCCGGCGCGCGTTTTCGGAATTGTATTTGGAAATGAATTCCGAGATGGCCTGAACCAGTGGCGGGTTTCCCGGCAAACTGCTCTTACGGCGCAACTCCGGAAGAAGATCGTATCGAATCTCCCGGTAGTCCGGCCGGTTCATGGCTTTCTGAGCTTGAGCGCTGACCGTCGCGCTGCGAATCGCGGCCGCAACGGCCTGAAAGCCCGTATCGTTCAATACGTCGCCTAGTCGTTGAGCATTCTGCATAAGCAACCTCCCAAAGTTTTGCGTCGAGAACTGTGCAACTCTTCGTCCCTGTTCGCGCGCCCTGAGCACAAGTGCGCCGTATCTGGCCATTAAATCAATCAGCGCGCGGATCGAGCCTTCGCCACGCAGTTCAAGAAATCGGCGATATTGGATCAACAGGCCAATCTCGTCCGAATGATTGTCTTCCAACGAGCGGACGACGCGCTGATGCTCCTCGAGGATGGAAAGAAAAGCCAACGCGTCATCGCGACTGTTAATCGCCAGCCATCCCGGCAATGCGAGCGTTGCGATGGAGGAAACCGCCTTCGCGTTGCCGAGAGACTGGTACTGCGTCACAGAGATGCCGGAAATCACTTCACTGGGACGTTTTCCAAGCAGGAAAAGACCGGCGATGGGATTAGCGCCGGCATACTCTTGCGATCGCGTAATGAGTAGTTCCGCCAGCTTAAGCGTCGCGAGACTGTCGAGTTTGGGCGGGCCGCCGAAGACTCCCGCCTGACGCAAAGCTCCGCAGATCTCTTTCAGAGCTCCGACCGAGATATCCGCCGGGACAGGGCAGAGCAGCCTGACGTTCTCAGCCTTAGGTCCGTCAAAAAAGGGACAGGCTACAGCGAAATAGCCGCGATACCGCAGCCACTCGACAAACGGGTCAGTCCACTGCTCCTTGGTCTTATCGTTGCGTTCGGTGCTGTCCGGCTTCAGTCGCGAATAGCCCTTCGCCGCGTTGGGTGAGAAGAGTTGAACGGAACTGGCAGGCCAATCGAGGCCTGACGGCTCAAAGGACCGGAGCGCATCAAGGCCTGCCTTCACCTGTTGTGAAAAGTCGGATGGCGTCATGCTTTGAATCAGGGCGTGAATTCGGTTGCTGGTTTCGTCACCCTGAAGCGTGTTCAACACCTGCAGTAAACGCCAGTTGAGTAGCGGTGTTTCCTGCTTGAGCAGTTCTTCAAGCTCGGGGCCGAGCGATTTCTTCGACTTCCCCTGCGTCAACTTCTTGCGCCGATCGGCCTTGGCCTTTTCCGCCTTGTAATCTACGAAATCAGTCACATCTTTGGGCACCTGTACCTTCTCGTTGGTTTTCAGAAAAGGATACCCAGGCGTCTGCGGGATGCTATCGAGTACATTCGCGGTCACCACGAAACTTGAACTGGTTTCGCGAATCCGTACCGGAGCGTCGTTCGCGTCGGATAACAGATCAGCGAGTCCAACGGCCGCGAAAACATCGCCATGCGTTCCGGTGGCGCGAGACAGAAGGAAAGTTGATGGCTCTTCATTCATGACATGACCACTCCGAGGTAGCGCCTTGATCGGCGAGCCGCAGGGTGCGCATGAGATAGGCGACCAGCGGCCACCATTGTTCGAGCGAGTCGCGGCTGGTGGTGAGCTTCAGGCAATCGGTCAGAAGCCCTTTTTTGTCGGGCCATTTCGCGAGCTGCGAGAAAACGGGAAGATCGGGCGCGTAGCCGTCGAAACTGTCCAGACATTTTTCCCATCCGGAAGTCAGGGGTAAGACGCCAATATCCAATCCGGGACGCTTGGGAACGAACGCTCCATGGTGGGCCAGAATCGCCGCCAGAGACGCCGACACGACCTCACTTTTGCTATCCGGGGTAATGCCGCTCAGCGCACGGTCGAGAATCGAGAGCGAATAGTAGGCACTGGCGGCCGCATGCGGAGGGCGGGAAATTTTGACCGAGCCCGCGCGGACGCGATCCTCCGCGCTGTCGTAATCGAAATCAGTGTGCGCCAGGGGTGCGACCATCAGATATGAAGAATTCTTTGATTCCTGGTATTCTTCCGCCCATTGCTGCCATCGGGTTTGGAGCTTGCCGAGATCATGCAGTAGTCCGCAGGCGCGAGCGGCCGTCCGCATCTGATCGGCGTTCAACTCGAAGCGGCTTTGAAATCCAGAACCCAGAAGGCCATTTGCGCAACCGTCGCGATTGAGCCGTGATTCAGCTTCGGCCGCGACCATCCGCGCATGGTTTGTCCACGCCTCCTCTTTGTAGGACCAGCCGGGGCGCTTTGGCTCGATTCGCGGCGGGCTTTGCACTGCGCCGGGCTGTCCAAGGCGCAGGCCGGTATCATGGTTGTACCCCGCAAACTCTGGACGCAAACAGACGGCGTACGTCGCACCAAGCTGTTCGCGTTTGTCGAGCGATTGCCACGGCTGCATCTGGTCGCCGCTCCAATACCAGCCAATTGAGTTGCCATCTTTCAGATGTGGCGCTACGGACCAGCGCGACAGCGAAATGGATTCCATTTTTCCCGGCGATTCCGGGCTCTTGTCCGCGATGACGATGCGGATGGATTCGCTGTCGTTGCCGCGGATCAGATGCGCGATTCCGGCGGGATTGCGCTGAATTGTATTCTCATAGATTGCATCGATGACCTTCCTGGTCCGGGGCCGGTATCCTTCCCGAGTAGCGCGTTCGTCGTCGAGGCCGTGCACCTGTTGTACCCAATCAGCAACCAGCGGCGGATCGAGTTTGTGCTCGGGTTTTTCTGAAAGGAGTTTCCGAGTTGCCGTGAGCGCATCGTCCTCGCCGCCGGGTTCTCCATATGGGAGCCATGCTCGCGGCGCGTCCGGCAGTTGATAAACGTGAACCGTGCCAGTTTCGTTTTCGAAGCGTGCGCACCGGCCCGCCCGCTGCGCCAATGAATCCATCGGACAGAGTTCGGTATGCAAATGTTCGCAGGAAATATCTATTCCGGCCTCGATTACCTGCGTGGCAACAAGGATTGCATTCTCACTGCTCTGCTTCCCGAACAGTTTTTGTAACCGCGCTTCCAGCCGAGTTCGGTCCTGTTTGAAGAATCGGGAGTGAAGCAGGATCGGCTTAACATCAGAACGTTCGGTCAAGAGTTTCTGAAGTTCCAGAAATAAGTCCTGGGCTCGCCCGACAGTGTTGACGATTGCAATTGAGCGCCGCCGATGATTCCGCACGACCGCTTCGGCGCTCAGCGGTTGAGGCTCGGTGACCAGCGTGCGGCGAACCGATGTGACGCTCGGCAGCGAATCAATCATTTGTCGCATCGCGTCTTCACCGTCCGGCACCGGGACCGCATCGAGCACCGAGCGCAGCATCTGTTCCAGCGGCGCGGTTGCGGTGGCCGTCATCCAGACGGACTGGCATAGACCTTCGAATAGCCTCAGCGTCGCGACCCCAGTCAGGAATGCCTTTTCCGGCGGCATCAGGTGGAACTCGTCGAAGACTACCAACGCCCCCGCGATTGCCGCGGCGTTGACATTGTGAAGACGATCAGAGAGGCCATACGGGCCACACAGCAATCCGCTCAGGATCTGATCGTAGGTGGTAACGATAATGCGGCCGCGATCGAAGAATTCGTCGTCGGGCTGCTCTCCGGTCTGAAGCGTGACGAATGGATGAACGATTTCCCGGCCGCGCTCGACGATGGGTTCTAGCGGCAGGCCGGCTTTGGCGGCCGCCTCGCGCGCCTCGCGATAGATGCCATTGGCCAACGTGCGTAGTGGGAGTGCATAGATGAGACGCGAGGGCTGCGCGCTCCACTGATCGCAAAAGAATGGCGCGAGCACTGCCCAGGTTTTGCCCGCGCCGGTCGGAGCGCGCAGGATGACGTTGCGGCCGGCGAACAGAAGCCGCGCTACGTCAATCTGGTAGTCGAACGGTTGGAGCTTAGTGAGCCGCTCGAAATGGCGTCGGTAGTCGCTCTCCACAAAACTAATCACTTGCGTACACCTGCCTAAGTCCCCTCCTCATCGGGGCAGCAGCTTCATCGTTGCTGTACAACCATTTCACTTTTCAGTCCCCTCCTGATCGGGGTGTGCGGTTGTGCAGGCTTGCTTAGCGGTCCCTCTTGTTGCTACTCGTCTTGTGGCGGGGGAGATGGGATTCGAACCCATGGGAACCTGTGACAGCAGGCGCCACCCGATTTTAAGTCGGGCACTTTAAGCCGCTCAGACACTCCCCCGCAATTGAAGCCCCAAGCATTTTAATATGCTTGGGGCTTTTTTCCTGTTGAACCCTAAATAGGTAAAACCACTTCACGGGTGAAGGATAAGCTGCGCCAAATTTTTTGTCAACCGCCCCGGATCCGATACTTCCCCAACCCGAACGTGGCTCCTTGGCCGATGTGGACGCGCTATTCCAGGCGCAAGCCCGCAAACCGCTTGAAGTCCGCGCGATTCGCGGTGGCGAGGCGGGCACCCGTTCGGATCGCAGTCGCGGCGATCATGCAGTCGACCAGCGAGCCGCGGCGACGTCCCGCGCGGTTGAACAGTTCCGCCGCCCGCGACGAGTCTTCCAAAACAAAAGGCTCCGGCTCTCCGACAATCGCCGCCGCCAGCGCAAGTTGCCCCGAGTCCAACGGGCCGCACAGAAACTCGCTCCATCCGATGGCGCTCATTCCGAGCTTGACCCCCTCCGCGATCCATTCGCGCAACTGCTTGTCCTGCGCCGAGTTCGCGCTCAACGCCCGGATCAGAAAACTGGTATCGAGGTGAATTATCGTTTCCGCCATTCGCGCCGCGCCGAGCTCTGCGCTCTCTCCTGCCGGACCGCGCGCGACCACTTCGCGGCCTGCGGCGCCGTCAACTCAAGGCTCTTCTGCAATTGCTCCAGCGCTTCCAATGGCGATGGCGCGTCCACCGCCTGATCGCGGGCCACCACCTCGATTGCACGCCGCAGCACCTCGGATTTCGACACCCGCCATCGGGCGGCCACCCGTTCCAGCTTACGGATCGTCTCCACGTCCAGCGCGTAGGTCGATTTGATTGAAGTTCGGGCCATAACTGAAATGTAGGGCCATACTTCAAGGACTGTCAACCCGAAATGGTGGGCGTCGCGCCGCGTCCGCACCGGCGCGGATTTTCCCCAACCCAAAGGTGGCGCCATGGCCAATATGGATGTACTCGCCGAACTTCAGATAGGGCCAAAACGGGGCGAGGTCGCCCTCGTAGGTCGCAGTGCCGACCAGACCGTCCCACGACATCTTCTTGTCTTGGCGGCTCGAATAGCGTGACCAACTGACCCATCGTGTGTCATTGCGGACGAGGCGGACCTCGCGCGCCAGCTCGATCATGCCTTTGAAATCTATTTCGAGGGGACTGCCGCAATGAAAACGCGCCATCGACGAGAGCCGGCCCAGAAGGCGGCGGAACAGTATATGAAACTCAGGCGCCCGCGCCCACGATCCTTCGTGCTTGAGCCGCGTTTGCGTGATGAACTCGATAGTCGCGGGACCGCGCGGGATTGGCTCGCGTGCGCAGTCCTCCAAGGTTAGCGGCGAGCCTATTCCACGCACGACGTTGTCACCGGCGTCATAGACCACGCGCGACGACGCACCTGAGGCGTCGACGGCTTCGATGCGCGCAAGCTCGATCGCCCGCCGTCCGCGGCCGATGCGGTCCATCTCACGCAGAGCGACCACGAAGTGTGGGAAGAATTCCTGTGCGCGTCCCATCAATACCAGCCCGAAGGACAGTTCCTGTCCGGGTTCGTAGACCAGTCGCGCATCGCGGCCCTGCGGCGCGAGCCTCCATTCAGGAGCGATCACGAATGGCCGTGGAATTTCCTCGTGCGTGCGTAGCGCCTCGGAGTCCGGCGGCGGCGACGATTCGAAAATCAGATGATAGGGACACTGGGACGGAATCGGGCAGGGTTCCCCTATCCGCGACGGACACGCCAGGGCGCGAAACGCGCGTCCGAATGCGCCGCGCAACGTCGAGCCGAGATACGCGGGAAGGTCCAACCGCTGGGTTGCGGTGAAAGTGACGCGATAGCAAGTCGCCGAGAGCGCCTGGGCGACCTTGCCCGTCTCAAGCGACTTTCCGTCTTCCGCGTGCAAATAAAACCCCTTTGGCTCCAATAGGGAGAAAGCCTAGACTCGCGACTGCCCAAAGCGCAAATCAACGGTGGGCTTCACGCCGCATCGCTGGCAGCGCCCAAGGAGGTGGCCTGTTTCATGGCCTTATTTGCGCGCGAAGCTCTGCGGCGGGTCGAGAAGAGGAGCGATGTCCCCGCGCTCCCCCAACAGAACTAAACCCGATGGGGGAGTTTCAAATGATAAATGTGGGTGACTTTCGGATGATTATTGACAGACGGTACTATCGAGCGTGACGTGGCCGACCTCGACCTCGCATGTACCTTTCCGACAAACCTACGAGGTCTTCGGCCTCATCTCGATTCGGGCGCGGCAAAAAGCCCTTAGTGAAGATTGCACGCGGGCTTCCGGGAGCGGCGCATCGCAACAATCGCCTGCGGACGACGCCAACGCACGAGTACGGCGTCGTCATGTTCCACGCTTGGCCGTAAGACGAGCATACCACCTCAAGCCAACAGCTTCATCGAATTCTGCCCGGATCGAGCGACAAATAGACAGTCTTCAAAGACGGACTTGAGCTCCGGCACCGCAAATCTCTTTTCAGCGCTCCCTTATCGAGAGGGCGCAGGTCGGACCCGCAACACCCTGAACAAATCCCCTGCCATCAAGAGACGAGCAGCCTGCGAAATTTGAGGGCTGAGCAGCACGTCGGACAAGCTGATCTCAGATAGCGCTAAACATCTCCGGTTAGCAATCAACAGGGCCGCTCGCGACTGACAGCGAGCAGGCCCAAAATGAGGCCCCTTGACATAAATTATGAAATTCCATAATTATAATTCTATTGAACCGCCGGCCACTCTCTGTGCTCAAGCAGAGAGTTGGAAGGCAGGAGATTGCGATGAAGCGAGCAGCTCAACCGACAGCCATCAGCCTCATGGCCGCTGGCTTGACGATCGTCCTGTTACTGCCAGTCAGCGATTGTTTCGCCGCTCAGAGCGGCGGCGAATTGCCATGGGATCAGACGCTCCTTGCCTTGCAGGACATGCTGGTCAACACCGCGGCTCCGGCGGCGATCGGCTTCGCGTTTGCTGGCGCCGTGGTTCTCTACGCGACCGGCGGGCATGACAAGCAGGTCGGGCGCCTAGTCGGATCCGGAATCGGCGGCTGCATCGCGCTCGTCGTCGTCCACCTACTGAATTACGTCTTCCCCTGACCCGATTTCCAAGCAACTCAAACTTCTCAGTATTGGAGGTTCACATGAAACTCGCACGCATCACCAAGCCACTGCGCTCCGTTCAGGTGCGCGTCATGCTCGCTGGCGACCTGAATGCAACCCTCGAACGTTACGCACACTATTACGAGCACGTTCACGGCGAGTCGGTGGACACTCGCTCGCTCATCGCCGAGATCCTCCGCGCCTTTCTCGATGCTGACCGTGAGTTCCAATCGTGGTCGCGCTCCGCTGACAGCCAACCGCCCCGCGTCGTAAATCCGGCTTCATCCAACGGCGGCGCGAAGGTGCAACCGTGAGTTGTCTAAGCGAGGTACCGGCTGACGTGCTTCGCACGTGTTTACAACTGACACGCCACTCATCCCTTTGGATGAACGATGTGTACCGAAACGTACACGGCCCATCGGAAAGTGGCGTGGACTGGCGCGCTTCTTCGTACACGCGGGCGTGTACGGCGCGCCGACTCGTGCGAAGCACGTCAGCCTAAATCTGCGGATTCATTGGAGTGTACAGCGTGTACGCCTTGAACAAATGAAGAGCAGTCCGATGCCGGAAATTCCATATACCGTCCGTCTGGCGCCGGAGTTGTTGGAACGGATCGAGAAGACGGCGCGAGACCGGGGAATTGCGCCGCGCAAACTGATCCGCGCTGTGCTCGCCGAGCGCTTCGGTGGAGATGGCCGCCCTCACCCCGGCGGGCCGATCGACGAATCGAACCAGCACACAAGCCTCCACCAGGTTCTCTTCGATCTCACCCGCACCCGGCTCACGCTCCAGCACCTGCTCGATCATCAGGTCGGCTCCGAGGTCACAGATCAGATCCGCCAGACCGCCCAACAGGAAGCCGAGCGCTACATGCAGCGGCTCAGGAGAACAACGATATGAATTTGTCGCGAACTGCCATCAGATACGAATTGAGTTGCGGTTCAGCCGCTATATTGCTGCGCCTCTATCTTCGAATCCAGTTGTTTTGGATTTTCATCTGGGTAGCTTCCGATCTTTTCTTCGTCTGGTATTGGACCGGCCGACTGGTGGCGGGCGCGCATCAATACTTCGGCCGCTGGTTCCTCGCGTGGCTGTTCACCCAGAAGGTACCACTATATTTCCTGTCGCTGCCATACCACGGCCATCGTTGCACGATCGGAAGCATGTACGCGTACCTCAACTGGCGCTTCTACTCAGGGCGCTCCTTCGGCGAATGGTTCGCGTCTTACAGCGTTTGGGCCGCGGTGCCGGCCAGCCTGACTCTCGCCGCGCTCGGCTACCTGCTCCTTCACGACCCCGAAGATCGTCCCGAGGGGAAGCACCTGCGAGGCCTCAGTCTGATCCGTCCCCGCCAGCTCTCACGCGAACTTCACCGCGGCGAATTGCGGAGCGACCGGGCGGGAGTCGAACTTGCCCGAGTGCGCATTCCGCGCTCGATCGAGTGCGAGCATTTCCTCATCACCGGCGCGACCGGAGCGGGGAAGTCGATGGCGATCCGCTCGATGCTCCGCCAGATCCAGGCTCGCGGCGAACTCGCCATCGTGGTCGATCCCGAGTGCGAATACCTCTCGGAATTTTATCGGCCCGTGCGCGGAGACCTGATCCTGAACCCGGTAGATGAGCGCTGTCCGTACTGGTCGCCGTGGCTGGAGTTGAGCGAGCGCTACTACCAGGCGGACGCGGCGACCCTCGCGGCATCTCTGATTCCCGAACCGCCGCGAGGGTACGAGAGTGGGTCGGACCACTTCTTCCGGCAATCCAGCCGGACGTTGCTCGAAAGCCTGCTTCAAGTCGCCACGCCGCGAGAGCCGCAGAGCATCCCGAAACTGCTCGAACTCGATCGCGACAAGC
>DAHVFB010000096.1 GCA_027317185.1 Deltaproteobacteria bacterium | reverse complement strand
GTCCCAGCATTTGCGTGGTTCCAATCTGCGGGTCGAGATGCTTTCGCCCGATCGCGGATTGCGCGCGCTTTTGCGCCGGGCGGATAAAATCGGCGCCCGCTTCGCAGCGATAATCGGTGACGATGAGCTGGCGCGCGGCGTGGTGCAATTGCGCGATCTGAAAGCGAGTTCGCAAACCGAAGTCCGGCGCGAGGAAATCGCCGCCGTAATCGAACGCACTCGCGCTTGACTATTTCGTACTCAGCCTGCGCCAGCTATCCTTCCAGCGGTACCTGTAATGTCGAACAGTAATACATTTTCACCGCTGCCGCCGTGGCCGCGCAGCGACTATTGCGGCGCGCTCAGGGCCATTGATGAAAACCGCGAGGTCGCTCTGTGGGGATGGGTCGGCGCCCGCCGTGACCATGGGGGTTTGATTTTTATCGACCTGCGCGATCGCGAGGGCGCGATTCAGGTGGTGTTTAATCCGGAGCGCGCCAGCGCGGCGCATACGGTCGCGGCCCAGGCTCGCAGCGAGTTCTACCTCGCGATACGCGGCAAGGTTCTCCGCCGTTCATCGAATACCGTCAATCCAGAACTGGCCACCGGCGATATCGAAGTGGCCGCCGTCGAAGCGCAAATCCTCAATCCGTCGTGGCCAATGCCGTTGCATCTCGACGCCGTCTCGGACGAGCAGCTTCGGCTGAAATATCGCTATCTCGATCTGCGTCGCCCCGAGATGCAGCGCAACCTTCGCATTCGCCATCAGGCGGTGCGCGGAGCGCGCGAGTTTCTCGACGGGCAGGGGTTTATCGAGATCGAGACGCCGATTCTATGGCGCGCGACGCCGGAGGGAGCGCGCGATTACCTGGTGCCGAGCCGCGTGAATCCGGGCAAATTCTATGCGCTGCCGCAATCGCCGCAGTTGCTCAAGCAGGTTCTGATGGTCGGTGGATTCGACCGCTACTATCAGATTGCGCGCTGCTTCCGGGACGAGGATTTGCGCGCGAATCGACAACCGGAGTTTACGCAGATCGACATCGAGATGACCGGACCACGCCCGCAGGACGTGATGGCGGTGGGGCAGGGCATGATGGCTTCGATTTACCGCGCCGCTCTCGGCGCCGAACTCGAGCTGCCGTTCCCGCAGATGAAGTACGGCGAAGCGATGGATCGCTTCGGCAGCGACAAACCCGACCTGCGTTTCGGCCTCGAGCTAAGGAATCTTACCTCGGCCTTTGGTGAGACTCAGTTCCGGGTGTTTGCCGAGACCCTGGCAGGCAAGGGCGTCATCTATGGAATCGCGCTACCCGCGGGTATGCAGCTTGCGCGGCGCGAACTGGATGAGCTGGCTGAGTCGCTGCGCGCACGTAGCGGTTTGGGATTGGCGTGGGCGCGAATCGCCGGGAATGAATGGCAGGGCCCGATCGCGCGCCATCTGAGCGCGACCGAGCGTGCGCAGATAGCAGATCTGATGGAACTGGCGGATGGCGCAACGCTGCTGATGGTGGCGGGATCGCGCACGAAGGTTCGACCGGTTCTCGGCGAGGTGCGCCTGCAGCTCGGATCGCGCTTCGAACTGCGTAAATCCGATCAACGGCGCTTCCTGTGGGTCACCGATTTTCCGCTTTTCGATTATAGCGAAGAGGATCGCCGTCTGGTCTCGGTCAACCATCCGTTTACCGCGCCGCATCCCGAGGACTTGGATCGGCTCGATAGCGATCCGCTCAAGGTTCGCGCGCTGGCCTACGATATGGTGCTCAACGGCGAGGAGCTTGGTGGCGGCTCGATTCGTATCCATAATCGCGAACTGCAACTCAAAATCTTCGAACAGCTCGGCCTTACCCGTGAGGAGGCGCTGGAAAAATTCGGCTTCCTGCTCGACGCCTTGAGCTATGGCGCACCGCCGCATGGTGGAATCGCCTTCGGGGTGGAACGAATCTCGATGCTGCTGTGCGGCACGGATTCGATCCGGGATGTGATGGCTTTCCCCAAGACGCAAAAGGCGGTCGATTTGATGAGTGGGGCGCCGTCGGAAGTGGGCGTCGAACAGTTACGCGACTTGGCGATCAAGGTGACCATATGATGCGATGGACCGGCGCGTTACTGGCGTTGGCGATGGGTGTGATGCTCGCGAGCTGCTCGGGAACCGGCGACCAGGTTAACGACGTGGTGCGATCGCTACCAGTGATAGGAGCGAACGATTTGACTGCGCACGCGGTGCGCTCGATCAAAACGGTGCATATCCATCGCGTGGCCGTGATGCCGCTGATCGACTACCCCGATGTAACCGAACCGAACTCGATCCAGGAGGGCGCGGCGCAAGCCCTGACCGCTCAGATCTACAGCCGTATGCAACTGGCCGGCGGCTGGGAAATCGTACCGGAAGACGACGTGATCCAGGCGCTGCAACGGATGCCGCCGACCACGCGCGCCAATCTCGATCAGAATGCGCTGGCGCTCGCGCGCGAGTTGTCGGTTGACGGTATCGTGTATGGCACGGTGCACAAATATGAAGATCGGATCGGCTATAGCTATGCGGCTTCGCGTCCAGCCTCGGTCGCCTTTACGCTGTTCTTCGCCGACCTGACCAATCGGCAGATTTTATGGCGCGCGCAGTTCGCCAAAACCCAGGCGTCACTGTCGCAAAACGCGTTCAATATCGTAAACTGGCTCCATCATGAGGGACGCTGGGTGCGCGCGGTTGACATCTCCACGGAGGGCGTCGACGAAGCCGTTCAGAATCTTCATTCGCATCTGAACCTGACTGGCGGAACCAAATTCTTTCCGGTGCCCAACGAGCTTCATCCGGAGCCGAAATAAACCGGGTCATTTCCACGGTGAATGGGGGCGCAGCTTGAGCGCGCCAGCCACCGCGGGGTGAACCACTTGCCCTTCGTGGGTGTTGAGACCGCGGCGCAGGGCGGGGTTGCGCAGTCCCGCTTCAAGCAGCCCATGGTCCGCGATCTCTAGCGCGTAGCTCAGCGTGGTGTTGGTCAGCGCGTAGGTGGAGGTATGCGGCACCGCGCCCGGCATATTGGTGACGCAGTAATGAACCACGTCGTGCTCGATGTAGATCGGATCGGCATGCGTGGTCGGGCGTGAGGTCTCTGAGATGCCGCCCTGGTCGATCGACAAATCTACAATCGCCGCGCCGCGCTTCATGCGTTTGACGGTTTTGAGGCTTATCAGCCGCGGCGTCCGTGCGCCGGGCAACAGTACCGTGCCGATCACCAGGTCGGCCTGCGGCACCTCCTCTTCAATCGTCGCCCGGTTCGACATCAGAGTCATCACCCGGCCCGCGAACAGATCGTTCAGATACCGCAGGCGGGTCGGATTCAGATCCATGATAGTCACTTCGGCGCCCACACCGGCCGCCACCCGGCATGCATTGCTGCCGGCTATTCCGCCGCCCAATACCAGCACCTTGCCGGGCCGTACACCCGAGGCGCCGCTCAGCAGAATTCCACGGCCACCGTTTTGCGACTGAAGGCACCATGCGCCCGCCTGAATCGAAAGCGATCCCGCCACTTCGCTCATTGGGGCGAGCAGCGGCAGGCTGCCGTCGTCGAGCTGCACGGTTTCGTAGCCGATCGCGCTCACCCGGCGCTTGAGCAGCTCGTGCGCCTGACTTTGGTCAGGGGCGAGATGCAGGTAGGTGAACAGGACTAAGCCGGGGCGAAGATACTTGAATTCGGACGCCTGCGGCTCTTTTACCTTCAGGATCATTTCAGCGTCCTTCCAGATTTTTGCCGGACCCTCTATTATCTTCGCGCCGGCCGCGCGGTATGCGTAATCGTCGAGGTCGCTACCGATACCCGCGCCGCGTTCGATCAGCACTGTATGGCCATGACCGACAAAGGCCGGTACGCCGGCGGGCGTGAGCGCGACGCGCCGTTCATCGGATTTGATCTCTTTCAAAACGCCTACAATCACGATGGGTGACCTCCAGATCGAATGCCGCGCTCAAGTTTAATTAAAGTGTGCGCCACCTGCTTTACAGTTAGTTTAAAGCAGGAAAATGCCACGATTATGCCGATGCTGGTCGAAGTTTATCGACCCTTGAGGCCATCGACACAAGTTTGATCGCCGCTGGAACTTGACAATCGGTTTTGCTCTGCGCTTGATGGCATGATGAATATGATTCGGGACGGTATTCGAGAATTTTATCGAAGCCGGTTTCAATCCGTTTTGGACTTTGGAGGAGGTTATGGAAATCCCGGCGGGGCTCAAATACTCGAAGGAGCATGAGTGGGTCGCAACCGAGGGCCCGGTTGCAACCATCGGGATAACCGACCATGCGCAGGATCAACTGGGCGAGATTGTCTACCTCGAATTGCCTTCAGTAGGCGACAAGATCAGCAAGGACGATCCATTTGGAATGGTCGAATCGGTCAAGGCCGTCTCCGACATGTACGCGCCGATCAGCGGTACGGTTATCGAGATCAACGAAGATCTTCCGGAAAGTCCGGGGGTGGTCAACGAGGATCCATATGGCGACGGATGGCTGGTGAAGGTGCGCATCAGCGATGCCAGCGACCTCGATGACCTGCTCGACAGCGAGGAATACGAGGAGCTGATCGCGCAAGAAAAGGAATGAATCAATTCGCAGCGGTGCCGCTTAGCTCGCCGGTGGGCGCCGGAATCGCCCGGGTCACCGCCAGCGAGAGATTGTCAGCCGAGCCCGGCGGATTGATAAACACCATCGTGAACGGGACCGGCTCCATCGGCTTCAGGATAAAATGCTTCTGCGGTTCCAGCTTCTGCAGGAAGTCAATCTCGCGCGGCGTCATTTCGTTAAGCATCGCGGGCGCCAGATTGTTTCCGCAAAAGGCGGTACCCATCGCGAGCGGGCGATGATTCCGGTCGAGCAAATCCGCTGCGATTTGAACCGTGTGCAGCGGCGCGCCGCCGACATTCTCGGCCTTGCCCGTGATCACGAGCGCGTTGACATTGCCGCGTAGTATACGCGAACTGGTGGTTACGTCTTTGAGCGCCACCAGCCGGGCCGGCACAATCGGGGGCGCGAAACGTCCCGCGATGCCGGGCAGGTTGTTCAGAAATCCGGCGCTGGCGGTCGGTGCATTACAAATCAGCAGACTGGCGAATCCGAAAGCGATCACCACCAATAGGAAAAAGCCCAGCACCAGGCCGACCGAGTGGACCGTGATCCGGTCGGCACCATATGCTGCACGCCTGGACATGGTGCTGCGCTCATTAAAAAACGGACTGTCAGATTCGTCTTCGGGATCCTCGTCCACTTCAGGCGCCGGTGCCGGCGGAAGATCGCGCCCCAATAATGGATTACCCTCGAACTCGTGGTCGTGGCCCACGCGCCAATCACCATCGCGATCTCGGTTTGATTCTCCCCGCGCGCGGCGTCCGTCGGACGAGGATGGTTCGTCGGTGAAATCGAAGGATAGATTAGCATTGCCGCCCGTTATGGCCCCGCTTGCGGAGCCGGACAACCCATTCGCATGGTCGGTCGCGACGGATTCGGACGGCGGCGGCACGAAGCGCACGGGCTTGGCTGGCGGTATAGGTTCCACCGTGTTGGACAGAGGCTCCGAATCTGGCGGAGCCACAGCTTTGGTCGAGATTTCAGGCCCCGGGCGCGTGATATTCGAGCGGCGGGGAACTGCGCGCAGGATTGGCGGCGGATCGATGTGGTTTAGAATCTCGCCAGCGGACGGCGCTTGTCCATCCGCCGAAGCGGCGCCTCGTTCCAATACATTCAAGTCCGGCGAGCTTTCCGGCACTGCCAAAATTTCCGCTGCGGGCCGCCCATCGGGCTTCGCAACCTGCTCCTCGGAAAGATGCTGCCCGGGAGTGGAGGCCAGTTGCGTTTCAGGGAAATCGTGGGCCGGTTCCACAGATCGCCGGACTGAATCCGCGCGCTTCCCCGCACGGGGTTCGGCGGCGAACACATGACCGCATCGCGAACATTTGAAAGTCGGGGTATCTTCGGGCAGCACTCGCTCGTCAATTCTATAGCGAGTGTGGCAACTAGTGCATTGAATCTCGATCATTCTCGCCCCCCAGCGTTCAGTAAAGAACTTATCATAGCTGAATCGCCGCGGCAGCGCTGCATGGGGAAGAAGCTACGGCAAGCCTTTGATGGCCGGGCGCGAACCATATGCGTATCGCGCTGATAGCGCGCCGCTTTGATCCATCGGGCGGCGGTACCGAGCGGGATCTGATTGTTACGGCGGAATACCTGCGCGCCGCCGGCCATCGAATTGTGATTTATGCTGAGGAAGTCCGCGCCAATCAAACTTCATTCGAGGTGCGCAGAGTGCCGGTTCCCCGGCTGGGACGAGCCCTGCGCGTGTTACGCTTCGCGCAGACTGCGCCAGCGATCGCGCGGCGCGACGCGGACCTGGTGGTGAGCTTCGCCCGCACGATAGGGGCGGACGTGCTCCGCTCGGGCGGCGGCGCTCATATCAGCTATGTCCGGGCAGCGGCTCGATGGCGCGGGCGGCTAGGCAAACTGGCTTTAAGGCTCAGCACGTACCATCGGATGCAAATTGCGATCGAGCGGCTGGGTTTCACCGCTGCTCAGCTTCGATGCGCAATCGCGGTTTCCAATTTTGTGCGGGATGATTTGATCGAGCAATTCGAGCTGACGCCGGAAAAAGCGCTAACGCTGTATAACGGAATCGACCTTGAGCGCTTTCGGCCGGCGCTCGATCCACAGGAACGCGCCGCGATCAGAAGCCGCATCGGAGTGGCGGACGGCGCGCCGCTGGTGGCGTTCGTCGGCAATGGCTTTGCCCGCAAAGGACTGGAGTTCCTGATTCGGGCCTGGCCGGCGATCGGTCGCGGAGCGCGGCTGCTGGTGATCGGGCAGGATCGCGGCTTGCCGAAGTTCCGTCGGCTGACGCGGCGTCTCGGAGTGGAGAGACGCATAATCTTCGTTGGCCACCGCGACGATACCGCCGATCTCCTCAGTGCAGCCGATTGTCTGGCGCTGCCGGCGCTGTTCGAGCCTTTCGGCAATGTGGTGATGGAAGCGATGGCGTGCGGACTGCCGGTGCTGACCAGTGGGTATGTGGGAGCGACCGAGCTGCTGCCGGACGCGATGCGCCGCTTCATCGTCGCCAATCCGGCGGACCCGGCGGAAATCGCGGAAAAACTCAGCGAATTAATCGAGCGCCTTGATGAGTTCGGAGAAACCGTGCGAGCTGCCGCGGCGAAACATACCTGGGACGACCACGGACGGCGCCTAATCGCGCTTGTCGAATCACTGAGCGAAACGGGCTCTTCGTTGTCTGGCGATTTCCGCCAACATCCCATTTAGAATCGCCAGGCGTTTTTGCTCTCGAGCCAGGCGTCCCGCTCGCAGACGCAGCGTCCTGGCCAGCGCCAGCCTGATTTGCGCCACTATCCAATCAAGTCTCACCCGCATAGTTGAGTGAGATTCGTGAATGACGCGGCACTGCCCGCGTTCATGGGCGATTCTAAGATAGCGCCGGGGATCGGCGCGGGCTGGATCAACCTCGTGGTAAACGATTGCTCGCGGCGCATAGCCGATGCGAAATTCCGCGTGGCGAATGCGCGCCGACATTTCAGTCTCTTCCTCGTGACCGGCGGCGCCGGGGCCAAGACGCTCATCGAAGGATCCCACAGTCGCGATAACTGCGGCGCGAAAGGCCATGTTGACGCCGAGCACACCTCGCACCTCGACCACTTTCTCGCCGTGATCGACCAGCGGTAAATCCAAATAGACGGCGTGTTCGCCCAGCAGTTTGACCGGATCCTGCGCCGCCAGTACGCGGCCTTTCATCGCGGCGAATTCAGGATGTGTCACGAAAAAAAGTTCGACCTGATCAAGGTAATCGGGCGCCACTATCAGATCGTCGTCGAGGAAGATCAGGACGTCGCCCTGCGCCTGCGTCAGCGCAAGATTCTGAACGCGGCATTTGCCGGGCGTGCGCTGATAAATATGAATCGCATTAGCGGGTAAATGCGGAACGGCCGATTTTCGCGTGCTGCCGTTTTCGGCGATCAACAGTTGCCGATTCGGATTCAGTTGCGGAACGAGGCTGTCGATCAAACGCGCGAGCGACTCGGGACGCTCACAGGTTGCGATTATGATCGAGAGCTTCACTATGCTTATTACGAATGGTTTCAGACTCGGCTTCACGAAACTTCCGCAGGCGCATCACAAGGTTCTCGTCCATCAGCAGCGGCAGGCTGGTCATTTGACCATATAGCTCGCGATTGATGCTCCGCTGCCCGGGATCCTTCACTCCTCGTACATACAGCAGCCAGGAAAAGGCCTTGATCGGAAGATAGAACAGCGGGGTATAGAAGTATGCGCGGGGTTTGCGGCGGCTGCGTCCCAAAGCCTCAATCCGCAGTCCCTCGCCATACGCTATCCAGTGCAGATCGTTCAGTCCCATCACGTGCCAGTTGCGTCCGTCGCTGACCCGATAACGATAGGGCAGGGGAGCGCGGCGGCCCCGATAAAAACCGCTCAACAAATAATGCACACGGGAGGTCACATTAAGCCGATTGGGCGTGGATAAGATCGCGATTCCGCCGGGCTTGAGCACGCGTCCGATTTCGCACAGGACGTGAGGGATATCCGGCACATGCTCAATCACTTCGAGCATCACGACCAGATCGAAGCTGGCGGACCGAAACGGCAGATGATCGTCAAGCTCGGCGCTGACCCATCCGGGCGCGGTCGCCCGATGCTCGGTGGATACCACGCGCCATCCACGATGCTTGAGCAACCGGGTGGATAATCCGTCACCGGCACTGATATCAAGTGCGATCCCGCCCGATGGGACCGCGGGCGCGAGATCAATCGCGCCGTGAACTCTTGCACTCATGCTGAAGGTAGATTTTGTTTGAGCGGACGGGGTTCCACAAGGCTATCCAGTGAGCAATTCGATCGTTCCCGTTTCATCGCAAAACTCAGGTTTGGTTCCGGCCTACCTTGAATTGGCGCGCCGCGCAGAATAAATCGTTTACTCTCAACCGCGAGAGTGGCGGAACGGCAGACGCGCAAGGCTCAGGACCTTGTGGAGGAAACTCCGTGGGGGTTCAAGTCCCCCCTCTCGCACCAATTACGCCTAAACCGGCGCGGGTTGGCCTTGGATCGAGGCTGGCAGAAATCCGACAATCGGAAGATTTGGGGCGCAAGCGGAAGCGGAAAGCGCGGCCCGGTATTCTGAATTTCGGGCGGCTACTAATCTTCCTGCGAACGTTTGTGTGATTCAGCCTCGACCGCCGCGCGCAGCTTCTTCATCGTGCGATCGAGCGCCTTGACGTAGCGCTGTTTGGTCCAGCTTTCCTTGGTACGCATTTTCAGCCATCCAAGCTTGACCGCATCCGGCTTGTTGCCCATCTCACCGGTCGAAACCTCAATTACGGTGCGCTCTTCCGGCGTGAGCGTGTTAAGCACTTCGCGCTTTATGTTTTGCAAAAATCCTTGCTTCAGGTCGAGATCAATTTTCATTGTGATCAAACCGGCTTTGAGATGGAAAACGCGAGTCTACAAAAATTCCGTCCCCTCGTTGCGGATAGGCATTCCGCAAACCTCATCGTAGAGCGCCACAAGAATCTTACTCTGTTAGACCGACGCGAAGCGATCACTAACTGCAAATGTTTTTCCGAATTTGAGTGAGCGTCTTGGTCCGTGAGCCCGCTCGATTGGGACTGACAGCCGGAGCCCGGATTAGCTATTATCCCATTAATCTGGCGGGAATCCGCCGCCGATTGTAAATGGCGCCACTGGGAAAAATATTGATAATGGGCGGGCTCGGAATCGCAGCCGTGGGGCTTGTGCTGTGGGGATTTTCATTCGTTCCCGGAGTTGGCCGCCTGCCGGGTGACATTTACTTCCGCCGTGGCAATTTCAGCTTCTATTTTCCGCTGATGACCTCGATAATCGTGAGCATCGTGATCACCATCGTGCTCTCAATGCTGAGACGTTAGCGTGATGCGGAATAAACGGGAAAGGTACAATCGGCTCGAGCGCGCGCAACGGATGGCCGAGGGCAAACGCCGCCGCCGTGAGCTGATCGCGGTGGGCCTGACGATCGTGACGCTACTCGCGTTCGTGCTGGCGCAGACGCGCCTGCCGCAGTTCACGCGCCACACTTCGCTCCTGTCGAACCTGGTGGTCATCCTGCTGTTCGATCTCAGCTTTTTACTGCTCGCGCTGCTGCTGTTTCTGGTCGGGCGTAATCTGACCAAGGCCATTTTTGAGCGGCGGCGCGGGCTGGTCGGATCGCGCCTTCAGTTCCGGCTGGTGTTCGGATTCATCGTGGTCGCGATGGTGCCGACGTTGTTTCTGCTCTACGTGGCTGGCTCCTTTCTGCACAACAATGTCGATAGCTGGTTTAATCCCCAGTATGAGCACGTGCTCGAAGATTCCCTCGAAATCGCCAAGGTCTATTACCTGAATTCGGCCAACAACGCGGCGCGGTTCGCCCGCGTGCTGTCCGAGCAGATTTCCGCCCATGGACTGCTCGATCCGGCGAAACGCCCGGAACTCAAACGGTTCATCACCAAGCGGCAGCAGGAATACAGCCTCGGCACCGTGGAAGTGTTTTCGCGTAAGCGGCGCCTGCTGGTGCTGGCATTGAGTTCCCGCATGCCGACCGGGATCGGCGTCTCGCCATATTCACCGCTGCTGACCGGTACCCTGGCTGGCCACTCCATGACCCGCACCGATCGGTTCGGCGATTCCGATGTGATTCGCGGTAGCGCGCCGATCTATGCCTCGCCCGATTCCGATCTGGTCGAGGGCGCCCTGGTGGTCGATTACTATCTGCCGCAAAGCATCTCGGACCGCGCGGCCGGCATCTCGCGAACCTTTCAGGATTATCTTCAACTGCGCATACTGCAGCAGCCCATCTTCCACAGCTATGTGCTGGCCCTGGTGCTGATTGGATTGGTGGTGGTGATGCTGGCTAGTTGGTTCGGACTCTATCTGGCGCGCGGCATCACGGGGCCGATCCGGATGCTGGCGGAGGGGACCCATGCGATCGCGACGGGCGACCTCAATTATCGCATTCCGCTGGTGGGCGACGATGAAATAGCTCATCTGGTGGAGTCCTTCAATCAGATGACGACCGACATCCGAGCCTCGCGCGCCGAATTGGATCGCCGGCGGCAGTATACGGAAACTCTGCTGCGCAATGTCTCGGCCGGGGTGGCCGCGCTGGATCCTGACGGTCACATAGCCACCATCAATCCGTGTGCGGCGCGGATGCTGGGACTGGCCGCCGCCGAGGTGCTCGGGCAGCATTACTCAACCGGCTTTCCAGCTTCGTTGGCGAAAGCGCTGGATGAAATCTTCCTCGGTAACCAGCGGCCGCATGAAGCGCGATCTTCGGTAAAATTCGATGAAGAGGGACGCGATGCCGAACTGATGCTGACGGCCACCACGCTGGGCGGAGCGGAAGGGGCTGACGGCAGTGGCGGCGATCTCGGTACGGTGCTGTTCTTCGAGGATGTAAGCCAGATTGCCAAGGTCGAGCGGATGGAAGCATGGCGCGAGGTCGCGCGCCGGATTGCGCACGAGATCAAGAATCCCTTAACTCCGATACAACTTTCCGCCGAACGCCTGCGCCGCCAGATTTCGCCGCGCTCCGAAAGTGAGGCTACTTTGCTTGAGGAGTGTACCCGCGCAATCACCAGCGAAGTCGAGGATCTCAAGCATCTGGTTAACGAATTTTCCGCTTTCGCCCGAATGCCGCATCTGAACCCGGTGCCGGGGCATTTGAATGCGCTGGCCGAAGATATTTTCCAGCGTTTTCGCGAAGCGAATCCCGGTATCGAGTGCGAGCTTGAGTTGGCGCCCTCAATTCCAATGATCGCGATCGATCGCGAGGCTCTGCGCCGCGCTATTTTTAATGTGCTCGACAATGCGGCCGCGGCTGCCGGCAGTATCAACCATAACGGTGCGGCCGCACGCGTCGCTTTGTACACGCGGCTGGACACCGCCAGCGGGGTTGTGATGCTGGAAGTGGCGGACAACGGACCGGGCATCGATCCGCGCCTGCGTACGCGCATTTTCGAGCCGTACTTTTCGACCAAAAAGAGCGGCACCGGTCTGGGCCTGGCGATCGTATCAGCGATCGTCTCCGACCATCATGGTTTCGTGCGGGTGCGGGATAACCATCCGCGCGGATGTAGATTCATTCTCGAGTTTCCGGTAAAGGAGCAACAATTCGTAAAACAGCCGGCCTGAGTGCCTTTGGTGGCGCTGAATTGATAGATGGAGACTTCGCGTGAACGAAACCGTTTTGGTGGTGGATGATGAGGAGCGGATTCGGTCGTCGCTGCGGGGCATCCTGAGCGATGAAGGATTCCGCGTGCTGGAAACCGGCGATGCGCCGAGCGTGCCCGGGATTATCGCGCGAGAAAATCCCGCGCTGGTGCTGCTCGATGTGTGGATGCCCGAAATGGACGGGATCGAGCTTCTGCGCCAGATAAAAGCCGATCGCCCACGGACCCGGGTGATTATGATCTCGGGCCACGCCAACATCCAAAACGCGGTGGCCGCGACCAAACTGGGCGCTGAGGATTTCATCGAGAAACCCTTTTCGGTCAGCGGTCTACTGACCGCGATTGAACGCGTGATGGGTGGCGCAGCGGATCTGCACGACCCCCCCGAGGCGCCCGCAGCAGCCACTATTGCCAACGGCGCGGCCGCGAAGGCCATGCTCGCCGCACAGCCGCAGCGGACCATTGCCCGATCAATCGTGATGGCCGGGCAGGGCCTTCATTCCGGGCTGAAAACCGGCGTTATTCTGCATCCCGCGCCGGTGGATTCGGGAATCGTCTTTTCGTCGCTGGCCGATCAATCGGCGATCGCGGCGCGTCTGGAGAACGTAACCGATACCGGCTACAACACCACGCTCACCTCGGGCGGTCATTCGGTGCGCACCGTGGAGCATCTGATGTCGGCGCTGCACGGACTCGGGATCACGAACCTGATGGTCAAGACCGAGGATGAAATTCCGGTGCTCGATGGATCGGCGCTGGAGTTCTGCCGCCAGTTAATCGAAGCCGGAATCGAGGAACAAGCGGCGGTGGTCGAGCCGATCAGGATCGGCCGGCCAATCGTGGTTGGCAACCAGGCGGAATCGATTCGGATCGAGGCGGCCGCGAAATTGATTATCGATTATACCCTGGAGTATCCCGCCCCGATCGGACGCCAGCAGGTTCATTTCGAGCTTGATTCGCCCGAAACCTACATGCGCGAGATCGCACCGGCGCGCACCTTCGGCTTCGTGCGCGAATTCCGCAAGCTGTCCGAAATGGGATTGGCGCGCGGCGGACGTCTCGACAATGTGATCCTGCTAGATGACGAAAAGATCGTTAACACCACCTTGCGCTTCGCGGATGAATTCGCCCGGCACAAGGTGCTCGATCTGGTCGGCGATCTGTATCTGCTCGGACGCCCGATCGCCGGTCATGTAACCGCGGCGCGCACCGGCCATGCGGATAACCTCGCGTTGCTGCGCGCAATCCGCGATGCGCTATAGCCGGCCTGTGATCGCATAATGGATTTGCACGGAAAAGTGGCGCTGGTAACCGGCGCCGGCCGCCGCGTTGGGCGCGAAATCGCGCTGGCGCTGGCCGGCCGCAGCACAGCGGTCGCGGTGCATTATCGGAGCTCGCGGGTCGAGGCGGAGAGCCTTGCCGCCGAAATCGTCCGGCGCGGCGGCCAGGCGCAGGCCTTCGCCGCCAGTCTGGAGGATACCGGCGAAATAGAATCGATGGTAAATGCGGTGCTGGCGAGCTTCGGACGGCTCGATATTCTGATCAACTCGGCCTCGGTGTTCTACCAGAAATCGCTCGATGAACTTACGGAACAAGACTGGGATCTGAACCTCGACGTGAACCTCAAGGCGCCGTTTTTTGCCGCGAAATTCGCCGCCGTCGCGATGCGCAAGCAGGGCGCGGGAAAGATCGTCAATATCGGGGATTGGGCCGGGATCCGGCCGTACAAAGGCTACTTGCCATACACGGTCTCGAAAAGCGGGCTGATCGGACTGACTCGCGCGCTGGCCAAGGCGTTGGCCCCCGAAGTGCAAGTGAATTGTATTGCGCTGGGTCCCGTGATGCCGCCCGACGACTACAGCTTCGAGGAGATCGAGCGGCTGCGCAAAGGAACTCTGACCAAAACGCTGGGATCGCCTCAGGACGTTGCGAATGCGGTGCTGTTTCTATGCGAGGGCACCGACTTCGCCACCGGTTCAACCCTGCTGCTCGACGGCGGGCGGCTACTCGGCTGATCTGTTTGGCGCTGCGCTCCGGCATCGCCGACCCGCTACGCAAAAGCGCCCGAATTGATCATCGCGCCGAAGGCGTCGGGGCCGGCTGGTACCGCGCCGTGCAGGGCGATCCAGCGGCGAAAAAGTGCTGCACCGCGCCGTGATCGTCAATGAAAATGAGACTCGATGACCGGGTGCCGTAGCCGTCGAGATGAACGCAAATCGCATTGGGGGCGGACGATCGCGAATCGAGTTGAGTTGCATGATCGGCTAACAGCGCGGACAGGAGGTCGCGACGATCGATCGGATTCGCGCAAAATTCGGGATCGCCGGCGAGCGCCGCGAAACGATCGTAAGCATGACTAATTTTGGGGCATTCGAAGTCGTCCACGTCGAGATTGGTCAGCAAATGGACGCCCGGTTCCATACGCGAGGTTTCGACTTCATCGCGGCGGTTATACGCGACAAAGGCTTCGTCACGCGAAGCGATCAACAGGTTGAAAGAATTGTAGGCCGCGCCATTCTGAGCCGTGACAAACCGCAGCGCATCGCCCGCCGCGCGATATCGCAGCGCCTCCAGGCATAGCAGGCCACGCGATCGGCGCGCCGGATCGATACTGCCGGATGCCCGCCGGTTCAGTAATCCTGCCACCAGCCCATACTGGTTGACGCCCAGCCATGTTCCACCGGCCTTGAGGTCCTTGCCGCCGATCACGATGGGATCATCGTTAAGCAGTTCGGGCGCGGTCGCGGGGCGCGCCAGATATTCGTCACGATTGGCCGCCACCACCACCGGATAGCCTGGAAATACCCGAAAATAGATCGCAAGAGTGCACACAAATTAAGGTTGGCAGCCCACCGCGGTACAAAACAAGAGCCTCGGACGCAGTGTCCTGCTAAGCTTTTAACGTGGACGAGGACCGGTCCTTTGATGTCATCCTGATTGGCGGCGGGGTGGTGGGGAGTTCGGTTGCGATGGCGCTGGCCGAGCGTGGGTTGCACCCGCTGGTGGTCGATCTCGATTTGAGCGGGCGGCTCAGCTCCAGCGAGAAAAATGCCGGCGGAGTGCGCGCTACATGGTGGCAGCCGGTCAATATCCGGCTCTGCCGCGAGTCGATTCGCTACTACGAGGGAATCGCACAGGAGATCGGTTTCCGGCAGCACGGCTACCTGTGGCTGTATGACGATCGCACCTGGCCGCTTGCCCTTGAACATCTAACCCTTCAGCGTGAGCTGGGCCATCCGATTGAAACGCTTACGCCTGCGCAGCTTAATCGCCGCGTGCCCGAGATCGATCGCCTCGACGGTGTCGCAGGCGCCACCTTCTCCCCGCGCGACGGGCTGATCAACGCAAACCTGCTGAAGGAGCATTATCGCAAGCGTTCGCGAGAGCTTGGCGCACAATATCTCGATCGCGCCTTCGTGGTGGCGATCGAGGTTTCGTCCGCCATGGTTCGCCTGCGATGCTGGCGCGCCGACGATCCGGTTTCCGATGCCGCGCTGATACGGCTATTGACCGAGGATGGGCCGGGTGAAGCGCAGCCTGGCCGCATGATCGAATTAAGCGCCGGCGCGGTCGCGATTACCGGCGGAGCCTGGTCGGCCTTCGCCTTGAAATTGGCCGGCCTCGAAAACCTCAGCGAACCGGTCCGGCGTCAGATTTGTCTGGTTGACAGCCGCAGTATCGACC
>DAHVFB010000095.1 GCA_027317185.1 Deltaproteobacteria bacterium | reverse complement strand
CGAAGGGGTAATGGGAATTTTCGATGGCGCTTCGCCCACCAGCGAAGAAGGTTCCACCGCCGAGATCGCGAAGTGGCTGAATGCTCCCGTGATGTTGGTGGTCGACGTGGCGGGAATGGCCCGCACGCTGGGCGCGATCGTCGGTGGCGTTGCCGAATTCGATCGCGCGCTGAAACTGGCGGGAGTCTTCTGTAATCGCGTGGGTAGCCGGGGCCATTTGAATCTTCTGCGCGAGGCGGTGAGTTCACCACCGGTGGTCGGTGGATTACCCAAAGACGCGAACCTGACTTTTCCTGAACGGCATCTCGGCCTGCGAACCGCGGACGAGCGCGCGGTGCCCGATTCGATTCTCGCGGCGATTGGAGAAGCCATCGGCCAATGGTGCGACCTCGAAGCAATTATCGCGGCAGCCAATTCCGCCGCGCCGCTCGAGTGCGCACTGCCGATCACGATCACGACCAATCCATCCTCGGCGCCGGCCTGCCGCATCGGGATCGCCTTCGATGACGCCTTTCACTTTTATTACGAATACAACCTCAACCGGTTGCGGAGTCTGGGCGTCGAAATGGTCCGTTTCTCGCCGATCGCGGATCGCAAGCTGCCGGTGGTCGATGGTCTTTATCTCGGTGGCGGCTACCCCGAGCTGCACGCCGAAGCGCTGTCGGACAATCGCGCGATGCGCGAACAGATTGCCGCCTTTGCCGCCGATGGCGGAACGATATATGCCGAATGCGGCGGACTGATGTACCTGTGCTCCGGGATCACGACCCTGGATGGAAAGAGCTTTCCGATGGCGGGGGTGATTGCGGCGGAAGTTATCATGCGCGATCGGTTGCAGGCGCTCGGCTATGTGGAAGTCGAAACCCGGAGCGAGTCGATAATCGGTCATGCGGGGCTGCGCTTTCGCGGCCATCAGTTCCGCTATTCGGAGCTGCGGCCGACCGCCGGCGATCTCGACTGCGCATATCGCATGGTGCGGCGCCGCGACGGACAGGTCACGCCGGAGGGTTACCATCTCAAAAATGTATTGGCCTCGTATGTTCATGCCCACTGGGCATCGAATCCGGGAATTGCTGAAGGTCTGATCGAGGCTTGCGCCAGGGGTGAAACATGAACGGGAGCCGCACGCGAGTCGATAACGCGCGGCGGCGATCAGATTAAGATTTCAAACGAATCGAGACGAAGGAGGATTAGGGAAATGGGAAAGTTTAATTTTGACAGTGTTACCGTCGAGACCGTGACGCCACGGCCGGTATCGATCGATCGGGCAGTATCGGCGCGCATCGTGTCCGCTGCGCTCGCGATCCTGCTCGGCGGGGCGATCCTGTTCGTCGCGGGCTTCTCGTCGAACAATTTCGTGCATGCCGCCGCGCACGACGTGCGGCACGCGACCGGATTCCCCTGCCATTGAAAAAGCCGTGTTAGCCAAAACAATTTATCCGGCGATAGCCGCCGGTATTTTGGCCGGGGTGGTGTTTTTCACGCTCCAATGCTGGACCACGTTACCGCTGATCCATCAGGCGGAGCGTTACGAAAATGCGGCCCCGGCGCATGTTGCATCTCACGCCGGCGAGGCCCCGGACAGCAAATTTCTTCGCGCGGCCTTTACCACGGCCGGCGATGTGCTGGTCGCGATTGGCTTCGGACTGTTGCTCACGGCCATGTACGCGATCAGCGGCAGGTACGGTCTGATCGCGGGAATGATTTGGGGGCTCGCCGGTTTTGCAACCTTTCAATTGGGGCCGGCGCTGGTGGTTTCACCCTCGATCCCCGCGCTTGAACTCGCGCCCCTGCCGCTGCGGCAGAATGCCTGGTTGATCGCCGCCTTACTCACCGGTATCGGCCTGGCCATTTTTGCTTTCGGTCCCAAAGTGGCCAAATTCGGCGGCCTGCTGCTGCTTTTCGTGCCGATCGTTTTGTTCCGTTACCTGTTTCCGCTCCCAAATGAGGCGGTTCCCGCGCAAGCGGTTGCCGCACTCGAGCACAATTTCATTTTGCTTGTGATCGGGGACAACCTGATCTTCTGGCTGGTGCTTGGAGCAATTTCAGGTTGGATGTTCGAGATTGCGTGCAATCCCGAAGGGCCGATGGGCGCGATTTGGACTAGGGGCGATTCACTGACATGAGCATCGATCGGCGCGCTCGCGGACTGATCCTGATCAACACCGGCAACGGCAAGGGGAAAACCACCGCGGCCATCGGAACCGCTTTTCGCGCATTGGGCCATGGGATGCGGGTCGGCATGATTCAGTTCATCAAGGGCAAATGGAAAACCGGTGAACGCAAGCTCGGCGAGCAAACGCCGAATCTGACCTGGCTGACGATGGGTCACGGATTTACCTGGGAAAGCCTCGACCTCGATCGCGATCGAAAAGCCGCCCAGGCCGCGTGGGAAATCGCGCGAACGTGGCTGATGGATGAGAGCTACGACCTCGTGGTCTTCGATGAAATCACTTACATCATCAACTATGGCTTCGTCGCGCTCGATCAAGTGTGCGCCGCTTTGCAGGCGCGGCGGTCCGATCTTCACGTCATTCTCACCGGGCGGGACGCGCAGGCGGAATTAATTTCCGTTGCGGATGTGGTCACCGAAATGCAGCCGCTGAAGCATCCTTATGGCGACGGCGTGCAGGCGCAAAAAGGAATCGAATTCTGATGCGCGCCAGGACTCTGATGGTGATGGGAACCGCATCGGACGTCGGTAAAAGCGTCGTGGTAACCGCGTTGTGCCGAGCCTTTGCGCGCGCGGGTGTCCGCGTCGCGCCGTTCAAGTCGCAGAACATGTCGAATAATGCCGCGGTCTGTATCGGCGGCGGTGAAATAGGCCGGGCGCAGGCGGTGCAGGCCGAGGCCTGCGGCCTGGAGCCGACGATCGACATGAATCCGGTGCTGCTCAAGCCCGAAAGCGAGACGGGATGTCAGGTGGTGATCCGTGGACGGCCGCGCTTTCATATGAAAACCAGCGACCACGATCGTTACCGCGCAGAGGCCTGGCCCGAGATCGTCGCGAGTTACGAAGCCTTGGTTGAAAAATTCGAGTTGATTGTGATCGAAGGCGCGGGCGGCGCGGCGGAAATCAATTTGCGTCAGCGCGACATGGTTAACTGGTCGATCGCCAGCCTGACCGAAGCTCCGGTCCTGCTGCTTGGAGATATCGACAAGGGCGGCGTTTTCGCATCGTTGGTGGGCACGGTTGAACTGCTCTCCGCAGCCGAACGGCAGCGCGTAAAGGGCTTTCTGATCAATAAGTTTCGCGGCGATCGCGCGCTGCTCGATCCTGGCCTTCGCTTCCTTGAGGAGCGCACCGGCATTGCGATGCTGGGCGTGCTGCCCTATCAAAGGAATCTCAATCTTCCGCAAGAGGATTCGGCGATGCTCGACGATCGCGCGATTGGCGGCGCACCGAAGGCGATAACTATCGGCGTGGTACGTCTTCCGCGAATCTCGAACTATACGGATTTCCAACCCCTGGAAAACGAGCCCGAGGTGGCGGTTCATTATTTGAGCGATCCGCACACTGCGCCGAAGCTCGATGTGCTGATCCTGCCGGGGACCAAGAACACGGTCGCCGATCTTAGCTGGTTGCGCGCGAGCGGATGGGAAAACTTTCTGGTCCGGCACCGCCGCGATAACGGCTGGATCGTTGGGGTCTGCGGCGGCTTTCAAATGCTGGGCGAACGCATAATAGACGACTATCGAATTGAAAGTGATCGCCGTGAAACCGTCGCGCTGGGTCTGCTTCAGGTCGAAACCATCTTTCAGCGCGAAAAGATCACGCAGCGCGTCGGCGCGGTCCATCTCTCAACCGGCCTGCCGGTTGCGGGCTATAAGATTCATGCCGGCCGCGTTACCGGTACCGCTACCGCCGCGTCGAACGCGCTTTTCAGGATAATCGAGTGCGACGGAGTCGCCGCCGATGATTCCGACGGCGCCGCTTCCGAGGATCGACGGGTTATCGGCACCTCGATTCACGGGCTGTTCGACAATCCTGGCTTTCGGCGCAAATTCATCGATACCGTACGCGAATCGAAAGGGCTTGGCACGCTTGAGATGAGTTTGCCCGAGGATCCGCGAGCTGATCGCCAGGCCGCCCTCGATCGCATCGCCGATGTTCTCGAAGCGCACGTTGATATGTCACGCGTGGCGGCGCTCGCCGGATTGAGCTGGCGGCGCTGCGCCGACGCCGCGCCCAGCGCTCCGGAAGTTCGTTGAAGCAGCACCCGTGACCGCAACCGCTTTTTTCATGCCCGCGCCCGCGATTTTCGCGGCGCTCGCGCTCGATGCGATTATCGGCGATCCGGCATGGCTGCCCCATCCGGTGATGCTTATCGGCAATGCGATCGCACGCGGCGAAAAGCTTATTCACGCCGGCCATCGCGATTCCGACCTGATTGGCGGCGCGATGCTTACCGTTGCAGTGATCGCCGGTTCGGCGGGATTGGCCTGGTTGGCGATCGGAGTCGCAGCTTCGATAAATCAAAACCTGGGTATGGTGATTGCGGTTCTGATCGCATCGACCACGCTCGCGCTGCGCGGGCTGGGTGAGGCCGCCGCGGCGGTGAAGATACGGCTTGAGACGGCGGATATCGTGGGCGCGCGCGAGGTCATTCCCGCGCTGGTCGGACGCGATCCGGGTTCGCTCGGGCGCGACGGTTTAATCCGGGCGACCCTCGAATCTGTCGCGGAAAACGCCGGCGACGGTATCATCGCGCCGCTCACCTTCCTGTTTCTGGGCGGCCCGGCCGCCGCGATCGCTTACAAAGCGATTAACACGCTCGACTCGATGATTGGTCATCGGGACGAGCGCTATCTTTATTTCGGTCGCGTGGCCGCGCGTATCGATGACGCCGCGAATTTCCTGCCGGCCCGGATCGCCGGGCTATGCATGGTCGCCGCGAGTGCGGTGATCACGCGGAGGTCCCGCGCCGCGTGGCGGGCGTTGCTTCAAGATGCGCACAAACATGCGAGTCCCAATGCCGGCTTTCCCGAGTCCGCGATGGCGGGGGCGCTTGGCCTGCAACTGGGCGGCGACGCGGTATACGCCGGAGAGCGGGAGCATCACGCGCTGCTGGGATGCGCCGAGCGCGCGCCTGAGGTTGAAGATATTGATACGGCGCGAATGCTGATCCGGCTCACAACCGCGATCGCGTTTATCGGTTTAGCCGGACTACGCTACGCGTTGTTGCGAGTATGAAGCAGGCGTCCATCGCATTCGACCACGCCTCGGAAGCGGTCGGCATCGATCGCGTTCACGGTGGTGCCGTGCGCGACGGGGTGATCGATTTCAGCATCAGCGTCAATCCGCTTGGGCCGCCGGCGGTCGCGCTCGAAGCATTCCATGCGGCCGCGGCACAGATCGCCAGTTATCCGTCGCCGTATCCGCGCCTGCTCGAACAACAGATCGCGGCCTGGCTCAAGCTCGACCCCGCGTGCGTGCTGGCCGCCAATGGCAGCACGCAGTTGATCTATTTAATCCCGCGCGCGATCGGACTGCACCGCCCATTGGTTGTGATACCCACCTTCAGCGAAATCGCCAATGCTCTGATCGCTTCCGGCGCGCAGCCCAGTGCCCTGCGCACTTCCCTCGCGCAGGGATGCGCTATCGATCCCGATGCAATCGGCGCTGCGATTCGAGTCGGCACCGACGCAATATTTTTCGGCCGCCCCAACAGCCCTACGGGGACGATGCTGACGCTGGAGGCGGCTGCCGACATCGCCCGGGAATGCGCGGCGCATGACGCGTGGTGTATCGTCGACGAGGCCTTCATTGATTTCGTCGAAGACGCCGAATCGTTAACCTCGATAGTAAATTCGAACCGCCGCCTGATCGTCCTGCGCTCGCTGACCAAGGTTTTTGCGATACCCGGATTGCGCCTGGGATATGCGGTCGCGCATCCGGAAGTGATTGCCCGGTTGCGCAATATGATCGAACCGTGGTCCGTAAGCATCGTGGCGGAACGCGTCGCGAGCGCCTGCCTGAAAGCGGCGGACGATTTCATTCACTCCACGCGCGAGCTGATTGCAATCGAACGGGCATACCTGAGCGATTCCTTGTCGGGCCTCGCGGGGATAACCGTCGCGCCGGCGGTGGCGAACTTTTTCATGATCGAGGTGGCCGCCGAAAAGTCTGTGGGAGCTTTCGGGCGTCATCTGCTCGACCGTGGCATCGCGATTCGCGATCTCAGCACGCTGCCAGGCTGCGGAGCCGGATTTTATCGAATCGGCATCAGGCAACATCCCGACAACCAGCGACTGATGCAGGCGGCGCGGCAATGGCGCGGAGCATGATCGCCAGGCCGCCGAAAAAGTTTCGCCGTGCGTTAGCGCGCACAGAGGACTGATGAGTCTTTTTGAAAATACTATTGCCGCCATTCGCCCGCCGAGCGAAACCGCGAAAAACGCCGCCGACGAACGCCTGAACTCACTAACCAAACCGCCGGGCAGCCTCGGCTATCTGGAGGAAATCGTCAAGCGCTATGCGGCAATCCGCCGCGATCCGCAGGCGCATCGCGGAGCCGGAGCAATCGCGGTTTTCGTCGCTGATCATGGCATTGCCGAAGAGGGCGTAAGCGCTTTTCCACAGGCGGTGACGGTCGAGATGTTGCGTAACCTCGCCGGCGGTGGAGCTGCGATCAGCGTGCTGGCGCGGCGCTTCGGTTACGATCTTCGCATCATCGATATTGGCGTCGCCACCGATACTTCGAGTCCCGGGTTTCCCGGCGTGCACTACCGGCGTATTCGGCCCGGCGCCCAAAATTCAGCGCAAGGTCCGGCCATGTCGCGGGAAGAGACGCGGCGGGCAATCGAAATTGGAATCGAGGTCGCGGGCGAATTCGCCGCCGCGGGGGTGAAGCTGATTGGGATCGGCGAGATGGGAATCGCCAACAGCACCTCGGCCGCGGCGGTGCTCGCGGCGATCAACCATGTCGCGCCCGAGAAACTTGCGGGGCGGGGCACTGGCCTCGATGACCGGAAGCTGCACCATAAGATCGAGGTGATCGGGCGTGCGCTCGAACTTCATCGCGATGCGCTGCAGGGCGGCGAGGCAATACTGGCAGCGGTGGGCGGGGGCGAGATCGCCGCGATGGCGGGTGTATGCCTGGGCGGCGCGGCGCTCGACGTGCCGGTGGTGGTCGATGGGTTCATCGCGACCGCGGCGGCGGCGGCGGCCGAAACCATCCATCCGGGTCTGCGCGATCATCTTTTCTTCAGCCATCGCTCTGCCGAGGGTGGCCATGCGCTGGCATTGGAAGCTCTCGACGCGAGGCCGATTCTTGATCTCGACATGCGGCTAGGCGAGGGAACCGGCGCTGCTCTGGCGATGAATGTAATCGAAGCCGCGCTCGATCTATTCCACGACATGGCTACGTTCCAGAGCGCCGGAGTCTCGGCAAAAATCCGATGAACGAAAGCGGCGAAACGCAAACGCTGCCGCAGGTGGTGAACAGCCCGCGATTTTCGCTCATCGCGGAGATACGTCTGGCGGCTGCGTTCCTGACAATAGCGCCAGTTGGCCCGCGCCAGGTGATGTCCGAGGGAGCGGTTGCGGCTTCACTGGCATGGTTTCCCTTGATCGGTTTCATCATCGGTCTTGCACTGGTGGCCGAAGATTGGATGCTCGCGTTCATGCTGGCGCCAATTGTTCGTTCGGTGCTGCTGGTCGCCTCGCTGGCGGCGATAACGGGCGCCGTGCATCTGGATGGATTGGCGGATACCGCGGATGCGCTCGGCGCCGGATCGGATCGCGATCGGGCGCTGGCGATCCTGCGCGACAGTCGAGTCGGCAGCTTCGGCGCGATCGCACTTTTTTTTGTGCTCGCAATCAAGGTGGTGGCGATAGCTACCGCCATCGGACCGAGCCGCTACGCCGCCCTGATGCTCGCGCCAGGGATCGGGCGGTGGGCGATGGTGGCGGCGAGCTATCGACTCAACTATCTGCGTCCGCTGGGCGCGGGCGGTACGTTACTGGGCCGCAAAGGAATGCGCAATCTTGCGATTGCAAGCGCAACTGCGATGGTGGCGCTCGGGTTTTTCATTTCGTGGCCCACCATCGGCGCATACGTGGCCGCGGTGATAACGATGATGGCATTCCGATGGGCATACTCGCGATGGCTCGGCGGTGTGACCGGCGACCTGATCGGCGCCTGCGGAGAAATCGTGGAAACCTTGGTCATGCTAATTGTTGCGAGCTGATGGGCGTGGCTACTTCGCGCGGATCGGATAGCCGGCCACCATCAGCAGCACTTCGTCCGCCGCGCTAGCGATCTTCTGATTGGTTGATCCAAGTAGATCGCGAAAACGGCGTGCGAGAGGATTTTCCGGCACCAGACCGGCGCCCACTTCACCGGTGACAACGATCGACGGGTAACTGACCCGTTTAAGCGCAGCGGCGAGCGAATCAGCCTCGCGCAGCAGCATCTGGTCAGGCGGACACAGTTCCATCACGTTGGATACCCACAGCGTCAGGCAATCGATTACGACGATATCGGCGTGCCCTTCGAGCTTAGCCAACGCCGCTGCGAGGTCTCGCGGCTCTTCCACGGTGGTGAATTCCGATGGCCGCGCTTTTCGATGCTGCGCGATTCGATCCGTCATCTCCTCGTCACGGGCTTGCGCGGTGGCGACGAAGTACGGGCGCCGGCCCGCGCCATGATTCATCGCGAGCGCGATCGCATGCGAACTCTTTCCGCTGCGCGCGCCGCCGGTAATAAGTGTGATGTGTCCCATCGCGTCCCGGATTAAAGGCTATACCCGCCGCGGTTTGATAGCATCCACCTGACGTCGTGCTGCCGGGAGTCAGTGCCGCTAAATCTGACAGGTGCAGGTAAAGACACCTGAAGTCCCAAACCCACGTGGTCTTTAGCGTTCCTTGTTTGGCAATTCGAATCCGTATTCGCTTCGCTCCTGGCCAGAGCGGCGGCACATCCATTGCTGTCAGGAGGCAACGCGAAGGCGCTAATGCCGCGCGCGCGAAATGAGCGAACTAGCAAACCACGGAGCCGGTATCTATCTTTCAGCGAAGCTGAATTGGTTCAGCGGCAAACTCGTTAAGTTTCGTACTGGTGGGAGGGGATCATGAGATCGTACAAGCAGATGTTTCCGGCCGCGTTCGCCGCTTTTCTGGTAATGATCGCGGCAGCAACCGCAGGCGCTCAAAGCATCACTATCTCGGGGCAGGTCACGGCCGATGGCTCCGGGGCCAACAGCGCATCCGTGGCCCTGTTCGATGCGGCCAGTCCATTGACACCGTGGAGCAGCACCGTCACGGCCGATCGCAAAGGAAATTTCACGCTCTCAGCGCAGCCGCCGACGACCGGAACGGATGTTTTATACCTGGTTGCTATCGGTGCTCCGGGACATCGATCCGCCTCGCCGATCGTTTTCACCAGCGTGATTGGAACCGCGGCGCAACTGGCGGCCGCTGCCACGGGCGGCCAGCTCAAGGTGACCGTCAATGAGCTGACCACGGTTGGATCGGCATACGCGCTGGCGCAATTCGCGACGGCGGCGGGATCGGCTACCGCGCCGATCGGCGTTTTCTCGGGTGCTACCAACGGGACGACCAATGCCTCGGCGGTCGCACTCAATCTTTACTCCATGACTAGCGGCGCAGACGCAATCGTTCCCGCTAATGTGAATAACGCCAGCGCGACAACAACGCTTAACACGATCGCATCGATCATCGCGTCATGTGCGGGATCATCGGGATCGACCTCGGGGCAATGCTCAAATCTTTTCGCGGCGGCCACTCCGCCGGGTGGAAACCCACCCTCAAACACCTTCGATGCTGCGCTCGACATCGCGCGATTTCCGACTGCCGGCAGCGGGCTTTTCGCATTGCTGCCCAGACGTCCGGATTATACCCCGGTTCTGCTCAGCGCCCCGGTGGCGTGGATCGCCGGAATCAATTTCCTAGGCGACGGATTTGCGGGTCCATTGGGGATCGCAAGCGACGCCAGCGGCAATCTATGGGCCGCGAACAATAATTCGACCACCGTCACGGTTCTCAATCCGGCAGGGTTGCCATTTTCACCGTCAGGCTACCCTGTGAGTTTATTAGTCGCGGGGCCCGAAATGATCGCAATCGACACCCAAGGCAATGCCTGGGTTACAGACAATGCTGACGGCAGGGTGATCGAACTGTGCGGGGCAGCTTCATCCGGATGTACCTTGGGATCGACGTTGTCAACTATCACTGGGCTCACCTCACCCAGCGGAATCGCTATCGATCAGAGGGGCAACGCCTGGGTGGCGGACGGCAGCGCCGTCGCTGAGATAGCTTCTGGAACTTCTACGCCGGTGCCCTACGGTACCTTCAGCTCAGCCGACGGGATTGCGATCGACGCCAATGGCAACGTCTGGGTGACGGACAATACTGGCGGTTCGGTGACCGAACTTTGCGGCGCAAACATCACAAGCTGTCCATCAAACGCGAGTACAACCGGAGCGGTGATCGGCACGGTAAACTCGCAAACAGCGAGTTCGCTTGCCGGCGCCACCGGTATCGCGATCGATCGGTCAGGCAATGCCTGGGTGGCGGCCACGTCCAATGGCGCAGGCGCCGTGACCGAAATCACCTCGGCCGGCGCGGTGGTCTCCGGCACCAATGGCTTCACCGGCGGCGGCATCGATACACCTGAAGAGATCGCGATCGACGGCGCGGGTAATGTGTGGATGGCCAATCGTGGCAACTCGAGCGTGACCGAACTGTGCGGCGCAAGTCCCGCCCCATGCCCGACGGGAGTTACTACCGGCGGCGCGATTTCGCCGATTACCGGCTACTCGACGGCCAACATGAACGGGGCTTATGGAATCGCGATCGACTCGTCGGGCAACGTCTGGGCCAGTAATTCGCTCGACGGCAGCGTCTCGGAATTGATCGGCCTGGCGAGTCCGGTAACAACTCCAGTGATCGGACCCTCGCAACCGGGCGTCTGATCAACTTCATATCATCGCAAGCCGATGATTCGCGCAATCGGCCGGTGGGGGCAGGAACCGCCGGCCGATTGGTTTTTGTGCATGTTTGTGGCGGAAGATCGCAGGCTGGAGTAGGTTGAAGTTGCCCGCCGAGACTCGCGATTAATCTGTTCGATAGCGGGTCTCACGCTGGAGCATGTCAACGACGTCGGGGAGCAGGATGGACACCGTTTCTTTCGTTCAGGAACTGGAAGCCTTCAAGGCCGAGCGCCTTTCGCCGATCGTGGGAGCGGGCCAGCTATCGCTCGCCGACGGTGCGCATGGCGATGGAAAAAAGATGCTGCAGGTCGCGTTGGCCAACGAAATTAGCGTGAGCGAATTGGCGGCGGCCTGGATGCCGAGCGTGCCGCAGATCGACGTAAAAATCGCCCTCGCGCGACAGGCGGGAGATGAAGCCGGGCACTTTCAACTGGTGGCCGATCGGCTCGCCGCGCTGGGCTTCGATATCGCCGAGTTTCAGGGAGCGGCGGAGAACCCTCTGTTTGCTTATATGAAAAGTCTCTCCGGCACGGTCGAGCGGATCGCCGCGGGACTTTTCACGCTGGAGTCGATCGCATACGTGGTCAACGAGAACTTCATGGCTTTCTGTGGCCGGCGCGGCGATGCCGAGACGGTGCGGATATATCGCGAATATATCCAGCCTGACGAGCGCGCGCACCAGCAACTCGGCCAACGGCTGCTTGCGAAGTACGCGATCACCACTGAACTTCAGCAGGCGGCGAAGGAAGCGGTGATTAAAGTGCTTGAGATCGCAACCGCTACCCGCGCGCAGGCCGCCGCGCGGATGGGCACCGCCTGCTTCCCTGGCTGCTGACGCTCCACGCACCCGTTGGCAATTCTTAATCAGAGGAACGCGAGTTCTGGAGTTCAAACAGCCGCCGTTCGAGAAACCGTCGCTCCGACGGACTGCTTACCAATCGCAGAGCAGTGCGATACGCGTCGGCTGCCTCGCCCCATCGCGCCATCCGCATGAGCAAGTCCGCGCGCGCCGCCCACAGCAGACAATACTCGAGGAGCTCGCCCCTCGCCCTGATGCTATCGACTAACAGCAGCCCCTGCTCCGGTCCCACCGCCATCGCCACCGCCACCGCGCGATTGAGTTCCACCACCGGCGACGGATTCAGGCGAAGCAGGTAGTCATATAGCGCGACGATCTGACGCCAGTCGGTAGCCTCCGCACATTCGGATCGTGCATGTACCGCAGCGATTGCCGCTTGAACCAGATAAGGACCGGAGCGTCCCGTGAGCCCTTGCTCCAGCATGCTCAGCCCTTCCTTGATCTGCACGCTGTCCCACTGGCTCCGATCCTGATCTTCGAGCAGGATAATGTCGCCGTGCGTATCCGCTCGTGCGAGTCGGCGGGAATCGTGCAGCAGCATGAGCGCCAGCAGTCCCGCAACTTCCGAATGCTCCGGCTTCAGTTGATGAAGGATTCTGCCCAACCGGATAGCTTCGGCGCAGAGATCGTTACGTACCACGGTATCGCCGGCCGTGGCGGCATAGCCCTCGTTGAAGACCAGATAGATAACCGCGAGAACGCCTTCCAGACGCGCGGGTAAGTGATCGTTCGAGGGCACCTCGTAGGGAATATGCGCGGCGCGGATTTTTCGTTTCGCGCGTACCAGCCGCTGCGCCATCGCCGACGGCGCCATCAGGAACGCGCGGGCAATTTCCTCGGTCGAGAGGCCGCACAGGGTGCGCAATGACAGCGCCACCTGGGACTCCAGCGCTAGGGCAGGATGGCAGCAGGTGAACATCAGCCGCAGACGTTCGTCGGGGACCGTGAGGTCTTCGTGCTCAGGGGGGTCTGCTTTGCACTCAAGCAGGCGCAGAAGTTCTTCACGCTTGGAATCGAACGAGGCTTGCCGCCTTAGCCGGTCGATCGCTTTAAAACGAGCCGTGCTGATGATCCACGCCCGGGGATTGTTCGGCAGACCTTCGCGCGGCCATTGCTCGAGCGCCGCGGCGAAAGCGTCCTGAGCAGCTTCCTCGGCAATCGTGAAGTCGCCGAGCAGATGGATCAACGTCGCTAGGATGCGCCCGAACTCTTCGCGATAGACCTGTTCTATATTCGATGAAGCCATCGGCTGCTCCCGGGCCAAAAGCTTAGCCATGGAGCAGCCGTATGGCGACCGGACAATTACATCTTCCGGATCGGGCGGACTTCAATTGCGCCGCTGCGCGCTGTCGGGATGCGGCCGGCGATCGCAACCGCCTGGTCGAGATTTTCCGCCTCCACGAGATAATAACCCGCGAGTTGCTCCTTGGTTTCGACGAAGGGTCCATCGGTCATCAGCACCTTGCCGTCGCGCAGCCTGACGGTGGTTGCGGTGCTGGCCGGCTCCAGGGCGTCGCCGCCCTTGAAGTTGCCCTTCGCAATAGTGTTTTGAGTGAAGGCGGTGTAATCCTGCATGAGTCTTGCCACGTTCTTCACTGCCAAGTTGCCGCTCGCTCTCATAAATCAAAAGCAAGTAGTTCATTGCGGTCTCCTTTCTAAATGAGGTTACATGCAATAGTCGAACGAGCGGCGGCCAGATCGACAATCTCGCCGGGCGGCTGATGCGAAAACAGGTTGCCCAACCCTCGAATCGCAGAAATTGGGAGAGGAGAAGCCGCAACCAGTGCGCTTAGAGCAGGTCGGCGCGCTCGAGGACGCCATCGAGACGGTGTTCGAGTTCGCGCGTGGCGGGGACCATCGGCAATCGATGCTCGTTGGTCCGCAGCAGTCCGAGCCGCTTCATCATGTATTTGAGCGGTATCGGATTGGTATCGAAGAACACCGACTGGTTCAATTCAAACAATGCGAAATGAGCCGCGCGCGCCGGTTCCATCTTGCCGGCGAATACCAGATCGCATAACTCCGCGATTCTGCGTGGCGCCAGATTGCCGACCGCATTCATCACGCCGCATGCGCCAATCGCCATCATCGGGAAACTCAGGTCCTCAAGTCCGACAAAGATGCGAAAGTCCGGTCCCAGCCGCACAATCAGCTCGCTGACCAGCTCCAGTTCCTTCACCGCCTGTTTGATGCCGACCAGGTTTGGCGCGCGTTCAACAATCTTTGCGACGGTGTCGCAGGTCACCGCGATCGAGGCGCGGCCTGGAATATGATAGATGAGCACCGGCAGGCTGATGCGTTGCGCGATATCGACATAATACTCGACGATTCCACGCTGTGGCGGACGGATAAAGTACGGCGTCAGGATCAGCACCGCGGCAGCGCCGGCGCGTTCAGCACGCTGCGTCAGTTCGATGGTATCGGCATGAGATTGCGAACCGGTCGCGGCGACCACCGGAATTCGGCCGCTCGCGGCCTCCATCGCGACCTTCAGCAGATCGCAGCGCTCCTCGATCGAGAGTGTGGTTGGCTCACCGGTGGTGCCCGCCACCACAATTCCATGGGAGCCTTGCGCCACGTGCCATTCGACCAGGCGCGCGTAGGTTTCGTAATCAACTTTGCCGTCAGAAATCGGGGTGACCAGCGGCGTGTACGAGCCGCGCAGAAAGTCTTGATTCAATGCGATCACGATGATTGCACCTCAATTTCAGCGAAAATTGGCCGGGTAAAACTAAATTTTGCAGCAGACTATCAGACCAGCGCCGTAGCGCAAAAAGGCCGCAGCTTCGGCATGCACGCGGACACCGCCTTGACTGTCCCGCCAAGCGTCTTTAAGTTCATTAACAGGAGCACCGATAACATCATGGCAAGCGCAAACGTTTCACATGTTACAGACGCGGATTTCGAGCAGCAGGTGCTGAAGTCGGATAAGCCGGTGCTGATTGATTTTTGGGCGCCGTGGTGCGGACCGTGCCGCGCGGTCGCGCCGGTCATCGATGAACTGGCTGACGAGTACGCGGGCCGCCTTAAAGTGGTGAAGATCAATGTGGATGATAATCCACAAACTCCCCAGCGTTATAACGTCCGTGGTATTCCCAATCTGCTCATCATAAAAAATGGTCAGGTGGCGAACCAGATTGTCGGTGCAGTTGCGAAGCGCAATTTGGTCGAGGCTGTGGATACCGCTATCGCTTAAACCAAAAGCTTATCGGGTTCGGGATCGCGGCAGGCTGACCTCAGAGCGCAGATCACGCCTCAGATTTGCCTGCTGCTTCCATAGGGCCAGGAATTGAGTACTTCGAGCCTGATACTTCGTTTTAAGTTCCGGCGGTACCAGGGTAAGCAACTGCTGATTGTAGGCGAGCAGATCGGGGGCAAGTACTGAGTTTTTCAGGATCTCGGCGCGCGCGGGCAATATCAGCATCATCGCCACGATCGTAATGCCGAGGATGATACCGGCGACCGCCGCGCCCGTGGCGGCGCCGATAAGGCGGTCGATCCACCCCATATTCACCAGCCTGACCATCCGAATCACGAAGCTGCCAGTAAGTTCGATCGCGATAAATACCATTACGAAAGCGGCGACGTAACCCAGGATTCTACCGGTGGTGGAATTCACGCCCAACTGACGATTCACCAGCTTGGAGGCGGCCTCGTGATAGACCGACGCCGCATACAACGCTCCCATCAGCGAAAGCAGTGATGTGATCATTCTGAGGCCTCCGCGTGAAAGGCCATAAATTGCGCCGAGTCCGAGACCGGCGATAATCGCGTAGTCAAGCCCGTTCAAAATTCCTATTCCATTCATCTGATCAGCGAGCCGCAAATTAGCACGGTTGAATGCCGCGCGCATCACGCGATAATCGCTAGTCTGCTTCATTTGCGAGGGATAAAGCATTACCGCTCAACACCTTCGTATCCCCTTGTCCAAACGGGCTTACGGCAACTTATAGGTTTGTCGGGGCAAGAAGGTCAGTCATTTAGATGATTATAAAATAAACTCCAGTGAGTATTCAGTAGCTATACTCGTTTTCATGAAATTCGGAGTAAAAGAAGGTACTCAAATCGAATAATTCACTGCGACGAATCGCGGAATTTTCTTATATCCAACCGAATAGATGCGGGTTGTCGCCTAAAATTTCAAATCATCTGGCCTGGACTGTGAAAAAGATTCATACGCGGTGCCATTCCTCCGTAAATACTACTGAATTCCCCTGCGTTCTTATTCGGCATCCCGATTGCCTATAAAAGAGACCACGCCATTCGCGCGGTCATTTCAAACCGGCCCGGAATCTACGCGTAATCGATCGATATGGCGCTTTGGCGTCGAAAGGACATGGAGGTCAGTAATG
>DAHVFB010000094.1 GCA_027317185.1 Deltaproteobacteria bacterium | reverse complement strand
GTTCGTACCCGCTTTTTTCGATAGCGCGACCGCAATCGCTAGCGCCGTCGTCGAGTCGCCACTCCATACCTCGGGCAGACTGGCTGGTGTCAGATCGGTCGCCGGTATCGGCGCGGGCGGCGCCTGAAGTCGCGCGTCGTCGGTCAGAAGGCCGGCCGGAATCTCTTCTGCCAGGATGCTGGCCTGACCGGATGTGAGCCAGAGCTTTCCATTTCTGACTGCCTCCATGACGGCCGCGGCCAGCACGTCGCGCGATAGCTTCGGCACGGTTACCGACTCTTCATATCCGCCCTTATTGATCTTCGCGACCGTGGCTCCCGAAAAATAATTGGTGAGCTCACCAAAGGAAGCGCTGCCTGCTTGCCATAAGCCCGGAAGACCGCTTGGTGTGAGCAGGTCAGCCGATATTTCAGTGATCTCCGCCGCTTGTGGCAGAACGACTTCGAGGCTCGGGTCCTTAAGCGCGGCTTCGTCGGGCTCCTGACGCCAGAAGGTCCTCACGGAGCGATCGGGACGGACGACGCGCAGGACGAACTGGCCTTCCTTGCACCCAAGTATCAGCGTATCGAGGATCGCTCGCCGATTGAGCATTTTCGGCAACTGCGGCGACAGTGCAAACGCTCCCACCAAGTCTTTCAGCCGACGAGATTTTTCCCCGTCACGCCAAAGATCGTATGGCCCGTCGGGCAAGAGAGCATCGGCACTAACTGCTCTGTCTTGAATGCGCGCGCGGTCGTCGTCCTTAATCCTGGCGAAGAGCGATGGGCCGTCCACCGTGATTTTGAAGGCCTGAATCTCGTTTTTCTCGGATACTGTTCCAACGATGCAGTAGGCCTGCTGAATTGCTTCGGTGACTTTAGAGCGGGCTCCGCTGATACTGGCCGACAAGGTAGCGTCGCGGATCGGATCAAGCTCCTGTCCCTGTAATTGATCCTTGAGTTGGGCGCGCACTTCCTCCCATCCGAGGAAGTCGCGAATCCGATTGCGCGCCGCCTCGACGCCGTCGCGCGACGGCATCGCCAGCACTACCGCGTTTCGGAACACCCGCGGCTTATCGGGACCTGTGGTCTCGTCGATGTAACGTTTCGCCTCGGCGCTCGGTTTGCCGGAGTCCGATGCCGCCCGCGGTCCAAGAATGGCGAAATGAAACTCGCCATCGTCTTCAATGTCGTTCGCGCGTTTCGGCAGACTATGCACGATCGCTCCCGCCGCTGAGGCTCCCGCCGTCAGGCTCTTGAGCTTGCTAATCTCGTCGATCAATCTGGCGTCGGTTACCTCCACCGACACGCGCTGGCAGGCGTCGTAATGCATCTGGCGTAGATTCGGTCGCGAGCCGAGCCGCCATGATTTCGGAAGCTGTTTCGCAGCGCCGCTGCCGCGATCAACGTCGCTCGCTTCGTCGAGGAACCACGATACTTCGCTCCAGCGCGTGAGCGCTTTTTCAAGTTCGATCTTATCGGGCCGCGTCGGGCCGAGGATCACCATCAGGTCGCGCGTCAACGCCTTCTGACCGATCGGCTGCGAATGCAAGAAGGTCGCGAACACGGCCTGCTCGAGCTCCCGGAACCTGAGTCCCCCCGTATCGCCCTGAATGTCGCGCGCCTTGTCGAGTTCGCCTTCGAGAATTGCCGTCCATTCCTGCTTCTTGCCTTCGTACTCTTCCGTAGCCGCAATTGTTGTTAGTTCGCGCGCCGCCTCTGAGATTCCCGATTTCCCCGGCTCGGTCAGGAAACTGTTCGCGGCAACGAGTGGACCCTCGTCCCACCGTTCGGCCTCTCGCAGCGCCAGCGCGAACGTACGAAGCACACCGCGAGTGCGCTGGAAGCCTTCCAGGTTGGTCCACTTCGAGTAGAACACGTCGATCAGCTCAGGATGGAACGGATAGCTCGCGACGAAGCGCTGCTCAGCGGCTTTGCCGTCCTTGCGGGTCTGATCGTCCAGATCCGAGATTCCTTTGAGCGCTGCGACGACATGACTGCGAAAGTCTTCCCGATTGCGAATTGAATCGGCGACGAAGAAGCGCCGGCGCAATACTTCAGCCACGTCCTCTTTGAGCACTGGCTGGACGCCCTCCTCGCGCTCGCGCCGGAAAATCGCGTACAGGTCGCGCGTGATCTCTTTGCCCAGTGTGTCGCTCTTGCGCGGATCCGTGGCGAGCAGTGACGCGATCATCGCGCATCGCTCGACCTTGGTTGCCGCCTGGGTCAGGTACTGGAAGAAATCCAGCAGACGCCCCTGCCATGCCGGGTCCTTCCCCACCTTCTCGCGCGCGTACATCAGGACTTCATCGATCAGGATGAGCGTCGATAGGCCTTCCTTCTGCGGCAGCGCGAGCAGCTCGGTCATCAGGTTTTCGGCCGGGGCGCTGTCACGCTCCTCGTCCTTCTCATCCGGATGCAGCAGCCGCAAGCCGTCGGCGCCGGCGATCTGAAAGGCGATCACACTCCACGGATTCTTGAGCCATCGCGTTTCGCCTTTCGGCCCGCGCACCTCCATCCCTTTTTCGGCGTCGAGCTTGTCGAACGGCAGCACCGCGATTCGCGCCCTGGGCGGCTTCATCCCAATATGCTCGATAAACTCCTTTACCGCGGGCAGGTCGGGCAGCCTGTCGGGTTCGCTCGCCAGATGCCACAGCGTGATCAGCGAATGCGTCTTGCCGCCGCCGTAGGTCAGTTCGAGCTGGCGGACCGCCTTGTCGCTCTTGCCGGCCAGCCGCAGCACGACATCCCTGGCCAGCTCGCGCAGATTGAAGGTCGGATAGGTCAGTGAGAAGAACTCCTCGGGTTCTTGATAGACGGGCTTCGCCTTGCCCATCGCCACGTCATAGAGATCAGCCGCGAAGATATTCAGCGACAGCTCGCCAGACTTCAGGTCCGGACGGATTTTGACGACCTTATGCCAAGGTATCCACGCGAGTTTGGTCATGGTCGTTGGCAATCTTTCAGATCCCCCGCAGAGTTATTCTTGGTCACTGGTCCTTCGCGATGGGCAATCGGCGTATGCGCGTCGCCGCCTCTTCGATCACAACGACGGCGCCGCTCGTGAGCGCTTCTTCGATCTGGCCCCAAGCACTTGTCATTCGCTCATGCATTAACTTGGTGTCCGCACGGCGCACGCGGAAAATCAGCACGGATGGCGCTGAATCACCAGAGAAGGCGAGGAGCTGGCCGTAATCCAGATCGTGTGTGATCACGCATTCCTTTCGACTTTTTGCTTCGGCGAGGATGCTCGCGTCGCTCGCTCGCGCCATTCCGATGTCCCCGGCATGCCGCCACTCGTGGCCTGCGGGAGCGAGCATTCGTCCAAGCGCCCGCGGCAGATTCATGTTGAGGAGGAATTTCATTGGTGCTCCAGCGGGACGACCTTCTCCTCCATGAGGGCGGCGGCGAAGCCCAGCGCCTGGTAAATGTCTTCGCGCTCTAGCTCGGGCCACTGCTTGAGCATCTCTTCTATGCTCATGCCGCCGCTCAAAAATGCGAGCACGGTGGTCACGGGAATCCGCATTCCCCGAATACACGGCTTCCCGAAGCACTTCTCGGGGTCCATCGTGATGCGATCAAAAAGATGGTGTCGAATTTCCATTAGTCGAGTTCTCCCAAGGTATTGGCGGACTTCAACCGCTCTTCGAGCTTGCGAAAATCCTCGTCAAAAGCCTGGCGCTCGTCACAATCGATAGTTGCGCTCCGAAGCACGCGCATTGCTTCAACCCACTCGCGCGCTACTGTTCTAAACCACGCGTCGATCTTTCGACGCCGCTTCTCGATTTCTGCGAGATGCTTATCGCGCGCAAGTTCTTCCCCCATCACCGACGGCTGCTCGCGTATAGCGCGTTGCCTGTCGTCCAATTGTCGGGTCTCGTCCTCTGCGTTTTCAAACGCTCTAGCCGCAGAGTCGTAGGCGCTGACGACCTTTTTCAGATTCGGCCACGTTAATGACCGGGCAACTAGAGGTAACTGAGACCGCCAGGCGGCGTCCAGAAATTCATGAAGCACCCCGGTCGATTCGGCACTGAGGGCACGATCGGCGTTCGTGAACATCTCAGCTAATACGGCGCGGCCCGCCGCCTTTCGTTGGCTCTCTTCGGTGTCTCGCTGCAGACGACGTGACCCAAGAAAGCCGACAATTGCACCAATGAGCCCTCCGATAACGGAACCAAGTAGGCCGCTCAGCAAGTTGTCCCAACTCATCGGAGTTTTTAGCCTCCCTCCGCCTTGGCCCTGAACATATCGGTTTGCCGCTCCTCTGCCGAGGCGGGGCGGGCGGCGATGTGGTTGCTGATGCTTTCCAACAGTGAACGCTCTTCGGTGGCGGCGGGGGCTAGCTCGATTAGCGCCTGCAGGAGCTGATGGAACAGCGCGTTGCGGCGGAGTCCGCGCGCGTCCAAATACTCGTCCACGCGGATCAGGTCGCCCGCCCTCCACAGATGCATCAGGCGATGCACCTGATCGATCAGCGGGGCGGGTTTGCCCGCGCCGGCGTTCGCCCCGGCATCGCCATCGTAGCCCATGCTCTTGCGAATTCGGCGGTTCCACGGACGGAGCCGGACTTTGCTGCCCGTTCCTTCCTCGACTTCGGTGTCAGCCTCGGCGGTCGGCTCCTCGTCCTCGTCAGGTTCGGCCTGGCCGCCGGTGCGCTGCAGAATCTCATAGCGGTCGGCCAAGTCGTGGTCGGAAAGGCCGCATGAGATCGCGTACAGGATGCAGGCGCCGATCGGCGCGTCGTCCAACCCAAAGTCGTGGCGATGGAGCAGGTAGTAGGTAGTCACATCGTCGAGGCCGCTGGTAACGGTGGCATCACCGTTATGCGTGAGCACGCGGCCGACTACGAAATCGACCACGATGCGGCGGACGGCGCGCAGGAACTCCGAGACCTCCATCGTTGCGCCCGGCTCGTTGGCCTTCTTGACGACCGGATGCTTGCTGTAGGCCTCCATCGCCGGGCCGGTCGCGGCCCAGACGAAGTCGGGTCCCCGAATTCCGGCATCCCAGAATTCGCGAAGCTGTGAGTAAATGTTCTCGCGCATTTCGTCGAGAACGCGATTGTCCCATCCGGGGCGTGCAGCTTCCGGGCGCTTGCGGCATACGAGCCAGACGGAGGATGCGAGCGCCGCTGAGGCGCGAGCTCTACTTCGGGTCGCGTTTTCTGTTTGTATTGGCCAACTACCGTTCACGACAAAGCCGGCGCGGATGACTGCACTAACCAGTGTCTCCCACGCATCGGGGCTCTTGTTGGCGAAGACGACGACCATCCGCCCGCCGGGCACGAGGGCGTAATCGCAGGTTTGGAATGCACGGAACATCCCTTCTTCGTATGCCGCCTTGGATGCTTTCTTGTCACCGCCGAAACGACTGGAGTCGTCGATTAGTTCGCCATCGTTGGTCTCTGAGTTCCACTTTGGTCCGAGCTGTTCGCCAAACGCAGTGACCCCCTCCGGCCAAATTCCATTCAGCGTACGGCGAAGCCATACGTAAAAGAAGTCCATCAAACCGGCGTAAGGAATCGCGTCGTAGTAGGGGGGATCGGTGAATACGAGATCGAACGTTTTCTCCCAGGCTTGGGCTGTGGCGGATGACTGAAATACGGAAGGACCGGGCGCACCGCTAGTGGCGTCTAACGTATGGTCCAACGCGGCGGGTAGCAGTGTAATTGCGCTCGACCAGCTTGCACCGCCACTGAAGATCGTATTACTTTCTGCGAAATCCCAAGTAATGGGCAAGGCATATCGAACGAAGGTGTGCTTGACGTTTTCTCCGGGTAGATACCAGGTCGCGAGGGAGGAAGCGTGGTCAAGCAGGCGGTCCAGCGCGGAGGCTAGGTAAGCCGCCTGAGCCGCTTGCCAATCTGTTGAGTAACCCGACATAGAATCGCAGGCAGTGCGGATGTGCTTTACGAACGTGCCGAGCGCGAGAAGCTGGCGCGGCGTGAAAAGCTTGCTCCATCGATCGAAGCCGAAGCCATCAACGGAAAATGCTCTCGCCGCGCCGCTTCCACCCTTGGGCGTCGGCTCGCTTGGGATGCCGAGGGGGATATCGGCGAAGACCCTTTCGACTTCAATCTCCGCTTCGGCCGCAATCCGAATCTCATGTTCGGTCGGGAGTCGGTACTCCTTGCCGCCGGGGCCATCGACAACGACCGCCGTCATGACCGCGCCGAGGCGTCCCGCTTTTCCTTCGAGCCGGATGTCCTCCATCTTCATCGACGGCAGGCCGCAGCATACGCAGGTCGCGCCCGCGCGCGACATCGTGCCGGCGCCGAGCTTCTTGTCGTACTCGCGCCGCTGCGCGCCGTTGCCTCCCTGCGTTGTCGCATCATCGCCGCTCAGGATGCTGAAAACGGGTCCGGTCTTGTCCGCGTTCAGCTCGACCTTGAGCAAAACTCGCTTGTTATCTTTCTTGCAGAGCCACTTGGTCTTGAGCAGGGGCATCGTCGCGCGGCAGTTCTTACACTTCACCGTCCGAGCCCAGAGATAGGCGACGGCCGGCTTGCCATCGATCGTCGGATAGAAGCGTTCAAGGTCAGCCCTCGCACGCTGGAGCACCCACCATCCCCACGCCCGCACGTGCCACGCGAGGTCAGCTTCGAACAAGCGCGAATCGCTGCCGAGCCCGAATGCGCTCTGCGCTGCGCCCGCTTTTCTTCCCGACGATGCCGGAGCAGGCTGTGAAGCGCTGTCCTCCTCGCCCAGTCCGATCCGCTCCAGTTGGGTCCGAAGCGTCGCGCCTTTGAAGCCCTGCGCTTTGAGAAACGATTCCATGAAGTCGCGATCGTGAAGGACGAATTCCGGGAGTGGGTGCTTTTGTCCAGCGAGCTTCTGCGGATATTCGAGTGTGCACTTGAGGACGAACCATGCGACCGGGTTGATATCGATCGCGGTCACCTCGCATCCGAGGCGCATCGCCTCAAGAGGTATCGCGCCGCCCCCCGCGAACGGATCGAGCACGCGCGGCGCGTGCCCGCCGTAGGCCTTGCGGATTTCGTCGCGGAAGAACTGCATGTCGGGGTCGGATTCGCGGCCCCAATGCAGGATGCCGCCGATCGTCTCCTCGCGCTCGATCTCGACCAGCTTGCCGTTGACCTTTTTCTTTTCGATCTTCGGGACGACGCGCCCGCCGATTCTTTCGATGAGCCTGCGCCGTTCTTCCGCATCGCCCGGATCGGGAAGCAACGTTGCGATCAGCGCTGCGCGGCACGCCGCTAGCGGGCGCCGCGCCGGCCATAGATGAAACCCCGAAATGTGGCCCTTAGGACCGTACTTTTCGGCACTCGAATCGAGCGACGCCTGCTTCAGCGGAAACCCCCGCTCAATGAGTCGAGGCTTATCCGGCATTCGAGTTCTCCGTTTCACGATATCGCTGAAGGCGGCGAAACTCGCGCGTGCGACCGAGGAAGTCCGCCATTTGCAGTTTGTCCAGCTCCATCTGCTGCAAGAAGCCAGATTGAAGTATCAATCGAAGTCCGCTGAGAGCCTTCCAGAGTGATTTTCCAGTTAGCGTTTTCTTACCCGCGATTTGAGCGTGTAGTAGGTGACTCCGCGTTGCTACCACGCCTCCTATGAACTCGTCTCGGGGTTCGAACAGGTTTTGAGCTCGCTGCGGCATTCCGTCAATAAGTGTTGCCAGTTGCATTTCCAACGTGTCAGCTTTGCCGCGCTGGCGCCCACTGGTCACCCGGTGGAGGTGTTCGATGGCACTTAGAGCGTTTATGAAGTGAAGTTCCAATCCGCTGTCGAGGTCATATTGAGGATCCAGCATGAAGTAGAAAGCGAGCACGGGCCACAGGTCTGGATATCGAGCGTTCCAGTGTTGGATTGCAGCGGGCGCATGGTCCCCCAAGGTGTTCATATTGAAGAGGAGATCAGATGGTTCAAAACTCTCCCCGCGAGCTCCCGGAACAGTTTGTCTAAAAAATAACAGGCTGTAATCTTTCCCGCGCGGCCCAACAGCTTCCTTATTAGAGCTGCTGCTTTCCGCCCTTACTCGGCGGGACCGGACGCGGCGTCCCACGGCGAGCTCCAACAGCCGATGGAACGCTGCCAATGGACCGTTGAAGAACTCTGCGGCCGGAATCTCCACCGTGGCGTGCACGCGGACGCATGCCCGATGTTCGAGACTTCGCTGTCCGAACGAGGCAGACCAGGCGCAGCGGTGCTCTATGGATATGGAATAGGTTTCATTTAATTCGACGCGGAAAGGCTCGGGCTGCCGATAAGTTACCGTCTCGGAGGATTCGTCACCCTGACCAGAAATCGGATTCCAACCAACGAAAGCCTCCAGGCCCTCGAACTCAACGACCAAGTCGCGGTATAGAAGCGCTCGCTCCGACGGTAGAGCCTCCCCAACGACCATCAGACGGGAACGGAGGGTTCCGAAAGGTCTACCCTCAACCCCGAATAATGTGATCCGGTTACCATCCAAGCTCTCACCTTGCACAACCTCATATGCCGCAAGCCGGGGGCCGAATGTGTGCTTGACCGCTTCAAGGGCGGGTTCAAGAGGCTGGTCGAGATCGAGTCGGATCCCGTGCTCGGGGGAAAATCGCACTACACCTGGCGTCTTTCGGTCGCCATCCACCAGTCTCCATCGACCGCGCAATTCGAACTCATCCATGAGTGTATGCTGAAAAATCATTCGGCCACTCGATGTATCTCGTCCTCATCGATGATGACGCCGCCCTTGGCGGTGGCGATTAGCTTGCGAAAAGGATCCTGTACACGAAGTAGGCGCGGAGCGGGACTTCCGCAATCGTACACGACGTAGAGCCAGTAGCGATCACGCTCGTTGCAGGCGCGGCTCCATTCGTTCTCGGTGAGTTCGATATCGCCGATTCCGGCGCGGCCCTTGACCTCGATCGCGCGCTCCTCGAACACTGTCGATTTCGCGCTGGGGGCGCCGAAGGCGGGACGGTTGGAAAGGATGTCGTAGCCAGGGTTGTCGCCGAGGCCGGCTGCTCGTGCGAGCGCCGGGGTGGAAACGTCGCGCGGAGTCCATCCCTGAGAGCGCTCGTATTCGGCGACAATTCTGACCGCGACTTTTTCGATCTCATCGTCGTGGCGCTTTTTGTCCTCCGGGTCGGCCGAAAAAACTACGAGTGCGTGGGCGAGGAAGGTGATCTCGCGAGGCTCAACCAGTTCGGGCTCGCGCCGAAGCGCGGCGATCGCACGATCCTTCAGGTCTTCGAGAGAACGTTGACGCGCCCTGATGCGGTCGAGCTCGATTGCGGCTTTGGCGTCGCCTTCGCGCGCCCGATTGGCGACCATCACGCGCTGCGCGAGCAAGCTATCTTCTTCGTAGCGATAGCCGGCTTCGATGTAGCGTTCGCGCTCGGGCAGACTTGCGAGTATTTCAGCACGATGGCGCCCGGCGAGCGGGCGGGCGATTTGATCGCGGGCAAAGTCGGCGGCAAGCGCGGACGTGGTCTGGGCGTTCATGGCGAAAGGACGGACCGCGAGCGGAATGCCGCCGGGGCCGCCCCTTAGCAGCAACAGATGTTCGATTGGGCATTCCTCGATCCGGCCGGAGTCGTCTTGCCTGAGTCCGGCGAGCCTGTATTCGATCGGCTCGTCGGAGCGCAGTGCGTCGAAACTCTCGTCGGACTTGCGCACGATCTCGATGAGCGCGAGATGGAAGAGATAGGGATTCGTCGCCGTCGGGTCGATGAACACGGCGCCGCGGAGCGCGTCAGAAGAAAAGCGCAAGACAACGGCTTCGCGTATCGCCTCAAAGAGAACTTCGCCTGGGTGAAGGAACACCGCCGTCGAAGAGTCGCCGGGGTTGTGCAGCGTGAAGCGGTTGCGGCTTTCGGGCGGATATTCCTCGAGGACGGACCAGAAGAGATCCAGCGCGCGCGGGCGCGCCTCAGCGAACGAGAAGACGCCGTCGAGATCGCCCTCGATCCGTAGTCCGAGCAGCGGAGCAGCCTTCTCGATGAAGCTTCTCAGGTAGCCGGGAAGCAGGCAGCGGAGCTGCTCGCGCGAGACCATGGCACGCTGCTCGTCGAGGCGGGCGATGACTTCGCCGCCCTCGCCGTAAAGCTTGCGCTCCCATTCCTCGAAGGCCTTGATCTGCTCGGGCGTAAGCTTGCCCTCGATTTCAATCTCGCTCGCTCGCGCGCCTTCGTCGGTAATTGAACGTTCGAGATAATCCCTGATGCTCACACCCTCGAACAGGCGTCCGATTACGTCGAAGACCTTGTCCGACTTGAGTTCCTTGCGAATCTTCTCTAGCTTGTCGAGCAGGGTCTTGAGTACGCGGTCCTCACGCGTGCGACCGGCAACCAGGTTGATGATGCGGACTTCATGGGTCTGCTTGTATCGATGGATGCGGCCCATCCGCTGCTCGAGGCGCGCGGGATTCCACGGGATGTCGTAGTTGACCATCATCCAGCACGAGCGCTGCAGGTTGATGCCTTCGGCGGCGGCGTCGGTGCAGATCATGTAGGCCGCGCCGCCTTCAGCGGTGGAACGGTCGAAGAAATCGACCTGCTCTTGGCGCTCGCGGTAATCCATCGCGCCATGGATTTGCGCGACCTTGCCGGCAAACCCCATCGCGTCGAGGCTCCGCACGATGAAATTGAGCGTGTCGCGATGCTCAGTGAAGACGAGAATTTTATCGTCACGCCAGCGCGGGTCGCGGATGACCTCGCGCAGCTTTTGGAACTTCGAGTCTTCGCCAAGGTCATAGACCTTGCGCGCGAGGTCGAGCAGGTCGCGCACCTGATTGCGCTCAACCTCTAAATCGCCAAGATTGCGGGCGACGACACCCGCCATCGCGGCCAGTTCGGCGGCTTCGTTTTCTTCGAGGCCGTCCTCGGCCTGCTCTTCGTCGGCGGTCTTGTCTTCCTCGATGTCGCGGACGCGAAGCCGGTCCTGTAGCGACAGAAGCTGCTCGGTAGTGAGACGGCCGGCGCGAACATCCTCAATGATGCCATCGAGTTTCATCAGCCTTCGCTCGAACGAACGCATCAGGGCGTAAGTCGAGCTTGCGAGCCGACGCTGAAAGACACCCATCGCAAGGCGGGCGGCGGAACGATTCAGAATGCGCGCGCGGTTGTAGTACTCGCGCATGTAGTCGGTCGTGCAATCGTAAAGCGCCTGCTCGCTGACTTCGCCCTGGGAGAGTTCATAGCTGAGCGTGTCGGAAGCGCGGCGGGGAAAGATGCGCGAGCCGTCGAAGCGGACCATCTCCTCTTTGGTTCGGCGGATGAAATTGCGGCGGCGCGACTCGGGCGGATAAGCGTCGAACGCTTCCTCGGTGGAGAGAATCTCGGGTTCAAGCAGCCGCCACAGGCAGTAGTACGGGAAGTCGTTGCCCATGTGCGGCGTGGCGGTGAGAAGAAGGAGATGGCGGCAGCTCCAGGGGAGGCGGTACTCGGAATCGACGCTATGTACTCCGGCGAGCGCCTCGGCCAGCTTGTAACGCTCGGTACGGCGCAAGGTGAAGCCGTCCTCAAGCCGCGCGGAGAGCTTGTGGGCCTCGTCGAAGATCGCGAGGTCATAGGGAGCGACACCCGGCTCGCGCAAGCGGGCGAACATACGCGCGTCGGCAAGAGTATCAACGCTGACGATAACGAGATCGCCATCGGGACCGGCGAACGGATTGCCCTGGCGAGCATCAAGCCCGGTAACGATCTTAAAGCGCAGGCCGAAGAGCTTGCGCAGCTCGCTCTCCCAGTTGCCGATCAAACCGGCGGGTGGAATGACGAGCACGCGCCGAATCAGGCGACGGGTGAGCATCTCACGGATGTATAGGCCGGCCATGATGGTCTTGCCGGCTCCCGCGTCATCGGCCAGGAGGAATCGAAGCCGCGGCTGCGACAGCATATGGTGATAGACGGCGATGCGCTGATGCGGCAGCGGGTCGATACGGGAGATTTCGGTCGCGAAGGCGGGGTTGAAAATGTAGCCGTACGAGAGGCGCTCTGCCTCGGCTACGGTGCGAACGGCTTCGGGCTCGGCGGAGAAGTCGACGTTACGCGGGGTCTCGTCGCGAGACCTGTCGCCATCAGAAACTTCGCGGCGAAGCGTGGCCGGTTGCTGCTGCAGCACTTCGAGCCCGTGCTCTTCGGCGGCAAGAATCCGCTGCCAAGCAAGCCCTGAAGGACGCGACTGGCTGTTTTCCCACCGATTAACTGAAGCGAACGAGACGCCCAACGCCTCAGCGAGTTGGGTTTGAGTTAAGCCGAGCCTGCCGCGGAGTCGCCGAATGCGATCGCCGAAGGTACGCGGCAGCTCCAAGTTTTGCTTCGCCGTCATTGAAGCGAGCTATAACACGATATTTCATTTCAAACAAACGATCTTATCGGTCGCATGAGTAGGAATGATGAATATCGAAGGTGTGATATTCTGAGCCTAAGCGTCGTGACTGGTCTCGTGCTTGTCTTCGAACGAAGCCCGATACGAGGCCTCGATCTGCTCCGCTTCCTGGTCCGTAAGGGCGGCAAATTCATTCTCCCGAGCGCGTTTGGATAGGCGCCCGTTCTCCTGGCGCAGGAATCTATGCAGGAGCTCAATCTTCTCGGCGGGCATGTCGGCGATTTCTTGGATTCCCCGCGCGAATCGATCGTAGGCCTGCAAATAGGCGACTTCTTCCGGAAGGTCACGCTCAATCGTCTGCTCCACGCACCGATAGAGAAACTCTGCGTGCGCGGTCGCATCGAAATACCGATAATAGTCGCCGGTGTCGTTCAGAACCTCGATGTTCCCATTCGGCGCGGCGCGCCAGTCGATGTAGTCCAACAGGGGTCGGGAGTGCGATTCAAGGACCTGTCGATAGCTTTGGATGTTTCGCAGAATAGCCGCACTCACCGGAAAGACCACGCCCGGCGGATTATAATCCGCCGACGCGAGGACGTGATGGATGAGCCAGCGATGCAGTCTTCCGTTTCCGTCGCTGAACGGATGGACGTAAACGAATCCAAACGCTGCCGCTGCCGCGACGACCACTGGATCGACTCGGCCAGCGACCCCACGCGCCGCATAAGCAATCACTCCTTCAACGAGACTCGTGAGATCCTCGGGACGCGCGCTGATGTGGTCCGGAATCGGTTCGTTATTCGTGCGGTCGTGCGTCCCCACGAATCCACCTTCGGCGCGCAGCCCAAGATGGACGAAGCGCGCGTCGCCGATCACGATCCGTTGCAATCTCTCCAACTCGGCGATGCTCAGCTGGCGCGAACCCGCCTCACCTATGATCTGACCCCAACGCACGGCGCGCTTCGGAGATGGCCGTTCGCCCTCGATTGAAAATGACGACTTGCTGTCACTGAGGCGCAGACCGGCGTGCGCGCGAGCCATTATATCGGCGTGAATGCGACCCACCACGTCGCGGGCAATTTTGTCGAGGCCTTTCGCCGCATACCCTTCGAGGGTTTTGGTATGCCGCACCATCGGGCAGAATGCGCGCGTTCCTGGCAGATTATCGACGACTTTGTGGCGGGACGAGACCTTCCCGACTGCGATGGCGAATTGTTTGGTCGGGTCGACGACCGCTACCGCTCGTACCTTTCCCGGATCGTTTACGTCGAGCTGCCGGCCGGTCAGCCACTCGTGCAAATACCAGAGGCGCCGAGCGTAAGCGCCGGTGGGCTTGGAGCGAACGGCGCCGGCGATCTCCTCGTCCGGTACGACCTTGAATAGCGCGGCCAGAACACTGAGATCGACGCCCTCCCACTTGATGGCAAACTCGAGGTGTCCGCTCAGCGTATCGTCCGGTGCATGCCGGGGAGTGAATATCTGCCATGTTTCTGTTGACGCGGGGTGATGTCGGGATGCCGTCGCGGCGAGTCGAGGAGGCAATGGAGTCTGCAGATTGTAGCTTTCGATTAAGGCCGCATAGCCGACGGGACGCGCTGGCTCGGGCAACGAGCGACCGCGAAATTCTGTCACTGCGCGGGAATTGGCCTCACTCATTTGAAATGTCGCGGTATATGGTCACCGTCCGCGTCAGCCTTTGAGGGCTATCTAAGGTTCGTTTCGTGCGAAAAACTTTCACGCCCTGAGATTAAGCTTCACTCTCGGACGTGATTGTGAATCGTAATCACCAGCGATAGTGCTGTAAATAGACGGGGAAGTAGCCGATGCCCGCCCGAAAGGCTTTCATTGCAAGTGGTTCTCTTACCAAATGGTGAAACGTGGCTTATCGCGCAGACGACCCCGCGTGACTGCGCCGCTCAGATTTTTGGACCGAGCCGTCTATGTGGAGATTGAACGCGCCCACCGAAGCTTCGCTGAATCGGGTGCCGGGATTCTTAGGCTTCTAAATGTCCAAATTGCACAACGGTTGACACGCGTAAGAACCTCTCTCGTCGCAAAGGTCGTTCAGGCCGCCCGCCGCGCCTTGATCCGCGCTACAGCCTCGGGCATGAGATTCTTGCGCGCCATCTTGAGATCGTAGTGCGTCTGGAGATTCAGCCAGAACTCCGGGCTGTTACCGAAATACAAGCCGAAGCGGAGCGCCGTATCAGCAGTGATACGACGACGGTTGTTTACGATCTCAGCGATCCGGTTCGGAGAAATACCGATCGCCTTCGCGAGCTGGTTTTGCGACAGGTCGTATTCGGCCAAAAATTCCTCCTTCAGCATCTCGCCAGGGGTGACCGGTGCAAATTCATCCTTCATCGAAACTCTCCTAATGGTAGTCAACGATCCGGACCTCCTGGGCATCACCAGTGCGCCATTTGAAAATCACGCGCCACTGATCGTTCACTCGGATCGAGTGGAAATCTTTGAGGTCACCCTTTAGCTTTTCGAGCCGATTCGAGGGCGGCACCTTTAGATCCTCCAGCCGACTCGCCGCGTTGAGGGCCTCTAGCTTGCGCTTCGCACGCCGCGCCATACCTTGGAACTCGCGCACGAAGTCATCGGCAAACAATGCCTCGGTCTGCGTGTCGCCGAAGGAACGAATCACGGTTGTAACGATATACCGAATCCCGGTATGCGGTCAATTCCGGAGATTTTTGGGCCAATCTGCGAAACCTGTGGAGACGTTAGGGACGCTGCCGGATTTCTGTACCATAGCGAGATTAGTACTGGCAGATCGATTTCCCCGTCGGAAAATCCGCGATTCATGTGGATTGTCCGACACAAGTTCTGGCCGAGTCAGCTATTAGCAGCGTCAGTGTTGCGAATCCGGGCGAACCTTCGGCTGTCACAGAAGAGTGGTCTGGACGCCGCGCTTTGCCTGTTGAGTAGCCGAACCGCGACCCGCACCCGCCGTTTGGTTTCCGCTTGGGGTAGGCGAAGCGACGCCGTTGGTGCCTGCGGGTATCCGGACCGTGGGTCGGGACAACGCCGAACCGCCGTGGTTGTTGGCGGCGGCTTTGTCACCGGCTTCGAGACTTGCGCCTAGCGACTGGCCGCCTTGCGGCGAAGAACCTGATTCAGCTCCCGCGGTCTTCTGGCGCGTGAGGATTCGGCCCAGACCAAAGCCCGCCATGCCGGCCTCGAAAGCATGACTGAGATTTAGAGATACCGCACCGCCAACGATCGATGCGGCGGTGTTAGGAATCGTCCAGGCGAGAAGCGCGAAGATTAGCGCGCCTCCCGCGATGGTGAGGGGAAGCGTTGGATCAGCGACGGTCCATCCCGTCAGCGCAGCGTTCCAGCCGGCAATGATCGTCATGCCCACGCCGACGAGCAGGTATAGGAAAAAAAGCTTGATGCCGACGCCGACGATCCAACCGAGAAAACCCTCGGCAAACTTGATCGTCCATCGAGAACCGCTGAAGCCCAATATCAGTACGCCACCGCCAACGCCGATGTATGCCTCGGAAAGGGCGAGCAGCATTTGCCCGGCGATGAGAGCAAACGATAGGAACATGATCAGCCCGGCTACGAGCGCAATCAGCGATGCGATCGTGAGGTGAAACCATCCCAAGCTCCCGAAGCCGCGATAGATCGTCTGGAACATCGCGAGGCCATTGTTGAACACTGTGCTCGGGCTAAGATCGGGAATTCCGGCCGCTTGTCCCCCGATCTGTTCAAAGCCGTTGATAATCGCTCCAAACCAGATCGGGGCGTTCACGATCATTGCATACAGGAATCCCAAAGCGAGGCACTTCTTCGTCAACTCTGCCAGCAGACGCGTAGGTTCATCCTGGTCAGCGACGAAATGAACGCAGGTAATTATTAATTCGATGAGGACAAGGGTAAAGAAGATTGTTTCGGCAAACGGTTGCATGATGGCCATGTACCGTTGGCCAGCCCACTGAAAGGTTTGAGCAATGTTGTCAAGGTTGTTCATTGCATCCTCGCGATGCGAACTGGCTCAGTGATCGGATTTGGGTGGCGGCCATCCGCCGGGACTATTCGGCGGCATGGTCGACGAAAACGGGATCTTTGGCGCCGCTACCGCCTGGACGGGTCCGCAATTTATGAGGAACTTGTGGTCGGGCGCGGTACAGAAAGCGAGCGCTTGCTGCCAGACGTCGGTCTTGCGCTGAAATTGGTCACTCCAGAAAGCGAATCCGTATTTTTCGTCAGGATTGGGTGATTGGAGCGCGGCCAGCGCGGCGTTCCCTTGCTCAGCCGAGTTGTTCCGGCAGCCAACGATAATGAGGGTCGTGGCGAACAGGCAAACCGCGAGTCTCTTCATTGCTGTCCCCCGGCGGTAGCAAGGCCCGCGCTGATCCCATTCGCGGGCATCGTGGCGGAAAAAGGAATGGTCGGTCCGGCGCTAACC
>DAHVFB010000093.1 GCA_027317185.1 Deltaproteobacteria bacterium | reverse complement strand
TTTTTAAGCTTTACCAGATTCGTACCGGCGGCCTCACCGAAGCAGTCGCGGTGATAAAAGCCTGCGCGGCGGCGATGCTGCTGACAATCGTGAGCGCATACCTGCTCCATGCCGAGCCCTCGCGACTGTCCATGATGTTCGGGTTCCTCTTCAGCGTGCCGGCGATTCTCGCCGCGCGGATGGCAACCCGCATGTTCATCCGCCACATGTATTCCAATCCGAATATCGCGGTGCCGCTGGTCGTGGTCGGCTTCAATCCGGTGGGGCAGCATCTGTTCGACCAAATCCTCGAAGAAACGACGCAGTACGAGGTGGTCGGATTTCTGGATGATCACGTGCAACATCGGCAGTATCGAGGTCAACCGGTGCTCGGCGGCTTCGATCGTTTGCCGCATATCGCCGCGCTTTATCCCAACCTCGAAGCAGCGATTGCGATTCCCGACGCCACCCGCGAACGGCAGGAAGAGATCATCGCGCTGTGCGAGCAGAATCGTATTACGTGGTCGCTGGTGCCCTGGCATTACCGGTCATCCGCGATCGGACTTGACGTGGACATGGTGGGCAGCGTCCCCTTGTTGCGGCCGCGCGGGTCGAATATCCAGGGTTTGAACTTTGCCCTTAAGCGAAGTTTCGATTTTGTCGCGGCGGCGGCGCTGCTGATACTGGCTTCGCCGGCAATTATCCTCGGCGCCCTGGCCGTGCGGTTATTCGACGGCCGTCCAATTTTTCTGAGGCAAACGCGGATCGGCATTCACGGCCGTACGTTCGAGTTGCTTAAGTTGCGCACCATGCGCACTGGCGCCAGCGATACCGTTCATCGCGAGTACACCCGCCTGTGGATCAACAACGGTCACTCGGCGGCGGTGAATGGGAAGAATGGCCACGGGCCGGTTTTTAAACTGGTCAATGACGATCGCATCACCAAAGTCGGAAAAATTCTACGCCGGTTCAGCATCGACGAACTGCCGCAGCTCATCAATGTGGTCCGTGGCGACATGAGCCTGATCGGTCCGCGCCCGGCTCTGCCATACGAGCTCGAGCTGTACCAGGCATGGCATCGCCGGCGTCTCGAGGCGGTACCGGGGATCACCGGCTTATGGCAGGTGAATGGCCGCAATCGTATCGGCTTCGACGACATGGTGCGGCTTGACGTGCAGTACCTGGAGGAATGGTCGCTGGCGAAGGATCTGAGAATTCTCGTCCGAACGGTTCCGATCTTGTTACGAGGTGACGGGGTATGAGAGAGGCTGATACGGCCCTTCGATATGACATGGGGGGCGAAATGCTCAATTATTTGGATTGCGATTCGGTCGCCAGCCGCAACGAGGTTCCGGAGTTGCGGGTGCTACCGTTCGAAATGGCGCGGGAAGTATGGCAGCGCCTGGTGGATAGTTCTCCCGCAGCGGGCCTGCATCATGACCAGCGATGGCTCACGCTGCTGAGCCGGACTTACCGGCTGCCAATTTGGATCGCCGCGCTCGAGCATGATGGCACGACCAGCGCCGCCTGTGTTTTTGCGCGCAGCGGAAGGCCGTTCGCGAAACGATTCGTTTCGCTGCCATTTTCCGATTCCTGTCCACCACTTACTCGCAGCCAACAGGCAGGGGACGATCTGCTCGAGGCGATCAGCTTCGACCCACGGTTTCGCGCCGGTTGCGAAATCAGAGGGATAGATCCGGGTCCGCCGTGGGATACCGCCGAATGTTTTGCGGAATGGATGCTTGATCTGAACCGGCCGCTGAAAACGGTGGAGCGTGGCTATCACGAAAACTTTCGGCGGAACATGCGCCGCGCCGCGGGTTTCGGTGTGAAGATCGAGCACGGACGCGACCGCCAATACATCGAGCGCTTTTTCGCGATGCAGCTCGAAACGCGGCGCCGGCATGGCATTCCGCCCCAGCCGTTTCGATTGTTTACCAACATGCTCGATATTTTCGACGACAATGCGCTCGAAATCTGGATCGCCTCGCATAATAAACGTGATATTTCGGCGGCTATCCTGCTGCGTTTTCGCGACCGTCTTTATTATCGATGGGGCGCGCGGCGGGCCGACAGCCCCCATGGCATTAATCAACTGCTTTTCGGCACGATAATTCAGGAGTTCGCCGGCAAAGTAGCGGCGCTCGATCTCGGCCGCACCGACGTTCGCAATCAGGGACTCACACGCTTTAAACGCGAACTCGGGGCCAGCGCGAAACCCTTGCCTTACGCCTTTTTACCCAAGGCCCCACAAAACGTCAGCGCCGAGGTGATGAGCGGCTCGCGCAAACTGGCCTCGCAGATCTGGAGCCATCTGCCGTTGGCCGCAACCCGCATGATCGGTGCGGCAGTTTATGGATATCTGGCATGACCGATTATTTCGCAATCACACCCGCGCGGGACGAGGAGAAGTTTCTCCCGCATCTGATTAAATCGATGACCAGCCAGACCGTGCCGCCCAAACGCTGGATCGTGATCGACGACGGTTCGACCGACGCCAGCCCACAGATTCTTGACGAGGCGGCGCGGAAATTCGATTGGATCGAAGTGCATCATCTGCCAGGCGATCGAGTGCGCCTGCCCGGCGGCGAATCGGTGGTGATGCAACACCTTCCGCGCGATGCCTGGCAGCGGTACGAATACGTGCTGCGCGTCGATGCGGACGTCAGCTTCGGCTCACGCCTCGCTCAGCATCTGTTGGCCGAGTTCGCACGCGATCGGGAACTCGGAATTGCCGGACCAACCCTGTACGAACCGTCGCCGTCGGGTTGGTTCGAGGTGAACTCCCCGCGCTTCCACGTTCATGGCCCGATTAAGATGTACTCGCGGCAATGCTTCCAGGCGATCGGCGGGCTGGAACCGGGACTGGGGTGGGACACGATCGACGAGACGCATGCCCTGATGCTCGGATACCGGACGTGGAGTTTTCGCCACATCCGCGCCCTGCATCATCGTCCGCAGGGTGAAGCGAGCGGTCCGATTCGTGCACGCCTCGCACTGGGCCGAGCTGCATACTACGCGGGCTATTCCCCCGCCTTCATGATGGTGCGGGCGGTCCGCCGATCTCTTGGCTTCCCCCCGCTGCTGGCGAGCGGGCTGATGCTGGCGGGCTTCTTTGAAGGTTATCTCAGACACTGGCCGAGGCCGGCGACCCCTGAGCTAATCAAGTTTGTCCGCCGCCAGCAGATTCGGCGCCTGTTGATGATGGAGTCACTATGGCGATGAGCTTTTCGGCATCTGCTGAATTCGCGCTGACTGATGGAGAAGTTTTGAGCTCCACGCGTAATGATGCATTTTCGTTCTGGAAATTACCGGAGGACTGGCGCAGCGAACTGAAGTCACAGATCGACTCGTCAGAAACGGTAGCGCAGACCTACTTGTTGGAACAATACCTTGACGATTGCGAGCGGCGTCCGCCGAAGTTGATGCGTGCGTACTATCCTTTCAAACGGTTAATTCCGCGTGAGGTGCGCTACTACCTTAATTCGCTGGTGATACGTTCCCGATCGAAACGAAGTTTTCCGCATTGGCCATGCGAAAGTGAACTGATCGACTTCTGGCGGACCTGGCTGTCACGAAGCCTTGAAGCGGTTGGCGTTAAAGACGGTTGGCATATCGGATTCTGGCCGGGCGGCGCGAAGTGCTCCATCGTGCTGACGCATGATGTCGAGAGCCCGATGGGCTTTGATCGGATGAAGCGGATGGCTGACCTTGAGGAAAGCTACGGCTTCCGATCCGCATGGAATCTGCCGCTGGCGCAATATCCGATTGATTGGAAGGTGGTCGAGGAGCTGCGCTCGCGCGGGTTTGAATTCGGCGCGCACGGGCTCTGCCATGACGGACGCCTGTTTCGCAACCGGAAAATTTTCGACGAGCTGGCGCCCACTATCGAGCGCATCGCAGCCGAGCACGATATGCGCGGTTTCCGCGCGCCCTCGACCCTGCGCCGCGCGGAGTGGATAGCGTCAATGGCCTTCGATCACGATTCGAGTTTTTCCGATACTGATCCGTATGAACCCCAGGCGGGCGGCACCTGCAGCATTTTTCCCTTTTTTCTGCAGAACATGATCGAACTGCCCTACACGCTCGCGCAGGACCATACCTTGATCGAAGTTCTTAAGCGCGATCCGCTGCCGGTCTGGGTCACGAAAGCGCATTGGATCGCATCACTGGGCGGCATGGTGCTTGCCCTAACCCACCCCGACTACATCGGCGCTTCGCCTTACTTGGAGAAATACGAAGAACTGCTCAAGCATTTGCAGGCAATCGAAAATAGCTGGCGCGCACTGCCGTCCGAAGTCTCAGCCTGGTGGCGGGCTCGGGCGAAACTGCAGCTCGAGACCGGCGGCAATGAGCCACATATCTTCCGCACCGACGGCAATCGGAGTGCGGCCGCCGCGAAACCAATGCGGTTGAGCGAAGAACCGCTCGCGCGGTGAGGATAAGGCGATGGCTCGAGTTCTAATAGTGGCGTTTAAGAATTTCGCCTATGACTCGCGCACGCAACGCCATGCGGAAGCGCTGGTCGAGCGGGGCGACGAAGTCGACGTGCTCTGTACCTCCGATGGTCAGGTGCGGGCCCGCCCCGGTATCAACCTGATCGGCGTGCGGATGCCGCGGTATCGCGGATCGCACAAAATTAGTTATGTCCGGAGCTATCTGCGCTTTTTCATGATTGCGTCATGGACCACCCTGCGCCGCAGCATCAGGCGCCGTTATGATCTGGTCCTCGTCTCGTCGATGCCCGATGCGCTGGTGCTATGCGCGCTGCCGGCCAGGCTGTTCGGCAGCAAGGTCGTACTCGATATCCGGGACATGATGCCCGAGCTTTATTGCGAGAAGTTCGGCAGCGGCGCGGACGAACTGGGTCCGCGCTTGCTGTTTGCGGAAGAACGTATCAGCGCATGGTTTTCGCATCATGTGCTGGCGGTACATGAGCCTCATCGCAGACGGCTGGAAGAGGCCGGGATTCCGGCACGAAAGATTTCAATCGTGATGAACTCGCCCGATCCGGGCATTTTCGATCTTAATGATGGCAACGGACACTTCCATGCGCACGAGAACGGCCTCGCACGGCCGACTAACGGGCGCGAGCCTTTCATGCTGGTCTACCATGGCACCTTGACCCGGCGCCTGGGATTGGACGTGGCAATTCGAGCGATTGGATTGCTCGCCGATCGCATACCTCAATTATGTCTGATGATACTCGGCGTCGATGACGACGATTGCCTGACCGGACTTAAAAGCCTTGCGGCGGAGCTTAAGCTCAACGACCGCGTTACATTTGCCGGTCCGGTTGCGGTCCGCGATCTGCCCGCCACGCTGTCGCAGGCAACCGTGGGACTGGTTCCTAATCGCGCGACTGAGGCTACTCAGTTCATGCTGCCGGTAAAATTGCTGGAGTACGCGATGATGGGTATCCCGGTGATCGCGGCGCGCCTCGCAACTATCGAATACTACTTCGATGAAACCTCAGTTCGATTCTTCAAGCCGGAGGATACCGAGGATCTCGCCGCCGCGATCAAGGAGCTTTACGAGAACCCCGCGAAGCGCGCTGATCTCGCCCGCCGCGCCGCGATTATCGCGCAGAAGTTGAGCTGGGGCAGGCACAAATACGATTATTATCGTGCGATCGACACTGCGGCTGGTGGAACCGCGCTATGATCGAAGCCTTGTCGCGCCGAGTTGCTCCAATCGCTCCGCCCGCGTCGGATGCGGTTACCGCCTGCGCCGAAATCCCATCGGCGGCCGGCAGCGACGCGCTATGCTCGTACGAGTTGTTTACCCTGCGAGAGGCCGTCGATTACGCGGCCAATGGCACCTGGCGGTTACCTTCATTCCAGCGTGATTTCATCTGGACCGCGCGCGGCGTGGTCGATCTTGCGGAGTCACTCTGGCTGGATTATCCGATTGGACCGCTGCTGCTGTGGGATCGAACCGATCCGAAAGAGCCTGGGGGCGCCGCCCCACGGCTGATACTTGACGGACAACATCGCCTCACGTCGCTATGTTTTTTATTTGGCAAACGGCCATCCTGGTGGTCGGTTGAAAAGGCCGAGCGATGGAACGAGTTAGTGCCAAAATTCGAAGTCTGGTTCGATCTCGGAGCGCAACGCCCGCCATTCTTTAAGAGCGGATCCGACCGCGCGATCAGCCGTGACCCGCAACGATTCATGCGCTTTTCGGACCTGCTTATCCTCGATCCGGGCAGCGGCGGGTTGGAATCGATCGCTTCTCTTCATGGGGCCGACACGGACCTCGGTGCGGTGCGCAGCCGTCTCGATCGGATTCGGACAATTACCGCGATTTCCGATCGAAACCTCATGGCGACGTGTGTGCGTCACCAGAGTCTGGCTGACGCCCTGGAGATTTTCGCCCGGCTCAACAGCCAGGGAATCCGCTTCCGCAGGCTGCTTTTGAGTACCGCTATTAAGGCAACCCGCGCACTGTGGAAATCCTCGCTATGACAGTTCAACTGACGAGGTAGATAGAGTGCGAAATCAAGCTGAAAATCGGCGCGACTCAACCGCCGCTGAAGTGGTGACCGCGGATGCTTCACGTGAACTCGAATGTCCAATCTGTGGCGACGCATCGGTCCATGCCGAACCCGCTCCCAACTGGGGTGAATGGCGCAGATGCGTTACCTGCACACTTGAATTTACCAATCCGCGGCGTTTGCCGGACCGGCCGGAAGTTGTTTTTCAGGGTGCTTACACCGGCAACCGTTTCGAAAGTGGCTTCTATGATTTCCGCAAACTGCTCAACAAGCGCGAGGCGCTGATCGAAACTCCGAACTTATGGTACTGGACCCCAGCCTATCCGCAGGTGCTCGATTGGCTGACAAAACGCTTGCCGCGCGGCGCCACGGTACTCGAACTGGGCTGTGGTCCGGGCTTCTTCCTGCATGCGATGCGCCGCGAGGGTTTCGACGCCGTCGGTCTCGATGTGGCTGAGGTGACAGTTGAGAAAAATCGCAAAGATGGCTTCCGGGTTTGGCACGGCACGCTCGACACCATGCCGCCCGATTGGGTACGCGCCGATGCGATCGTGGTGTTTTTCATCATGCACCATCTTGAGAACCCGCTCGAGCTATTGAAGTCGATCAAAACCCGATGGCCGCATTCGCCGCTGGCGGTAGCGCAATATGGTCCAGGATCGAAAGATCCCGTACGTGGCGCGCCACCCCGCAATCTGACCCGATGGAACTCGGTATCCATGGGTACTGCATTTCGGACTGCCGGCTATAGCCCAAAAGTTTTGGATCTTCCAAGCTCCGGCGGCGAGCGGCGCATCTTTGGGACCATCCGCGAAATTCTCAGACCGACAATGGCGGTCCCATGGCTCTATCGGTTCAACAAGCGCATCGAGCGCCGTCTGCTGCCAAAAATGATGAAGCCGCTTAGTCAGGAGGCGGAGGTGATCCTCACCTTTGGAGAACCGAAGGAAACCGGCAGTTTGCCGAAGTAATGACTATTTCGGTGAATACTCACTACAGGGAGAACGATTGGTTCGCTTCAGGTGAGAGAGGAGTATCAGAATTGAACCGCACTGGAGATTCTTACAGAATCGTCGCGGAGCCCGGTGAGCCGCTGGCGCGCTTGATCGGCCAGTTTGCGCAACTTCGCGGGATGAGTAACCGGCGCTGTTCGTCAGAAACCTCCAGCTGGCCGGAACCGGAACGCCTCATTGCGATGAACGCGCAGGTGTTCGCCGGACTCGGCATTGCAAAAAGAAACGAACTCAAGTCTCAGGTCGAGGCCGGACGTACATTGTACATCCGCGGCTCGAAGCCGGGAGCAACCTGCAAGCTCGATCCGTTTGGGCCGGGTTCCTTCGAGCTTTCGACGACTACCAATGCCAGCAGTTACAGGTTTACGAACGATATTCTGGTGCCCAATGCAATTAGAAATGAAGCCGGCTCGCTGAGCTTGGAGACCCCTGGTGCGCAGCGATATCACCCGATGCTGCGGCCCCTGCTTTATGCTCGATATTCCAACGACGAGCGACCGATTATCATGGCGATGCAGTGCGGGGCGGGCACCATACTTTTCGACCTGACTCCCTGCCCCCCGGCCATCAATGAACCGATATTGCACCGGCTGGCCGATCCTTCCAAGCGAGCAGCTAATATCGGCGCTCTTATAGCGGTCGATACCGCCCGGGGACGCGATAACACGATAGCTTCCGCGTTCGACCTCGTGATGGACGATCGCCCGGCGAACTTTGACTATTTCGGGATCGGCCGGCTGCAAAATTTCCTTGATCACGCGAATAGCTTAAGCCCCGGTGTTCACATCGATTTTGCCTGGACACCCAACCAAACTCACATCAGCCGCCGATATCTTTCTGTCCTGCAAACCTTCAATACCGGTTTTGTCTGGCATGGGTTTCTACGCCATGTCGATCATAATCAGATAGAAGACCTGGACGGAGAAATTGCCGCTGGCCGCGCCCTGGTGAATACTCTGACCAAAAAGTATGGCGTGGTATTTCAAAATGTGATGGTTTTTCCGTATGAGGCGACCAACACAAATATTTTAGCCCGTGCCGGCCGCGAGGGATTTCTGGCCACCATGGAACGAGCCGACTCACGGCCCGACCTCGACGACGCGCTACCAATTCACTTGAGCTATTCGACCGCCGCTCATACCCTTGGCGATGAATACGTTCCAATCATCCGGCGCTACGCACCTGCAATGCTGTCCCGTGGAGTGATGCTTGCGATTGCTACTCTTGGATACCCGCTAATCGCCACCGCTCATCCGCGCGATGCGGCACTGCGCCGCTTCAAGTACTTGAACTCGAATGGTGTGTCCTTTCGTCTATTCGATCATGTGTTTGCATTCGCCGGCGAAAAGAAATTACGGCCCTTATCTCTGGAGCAAATAGCCGTGGAACTGCAGCAGAATAATAACCTCTGGAAGGCGCCGCTAAATAGCAATGAGTCATCAGGAGTGAGCGCTTTTCCGCTATCGGCGTACCTCTGATCTAATTTTTATTTCACTTTGCGTTGATTAAATGGTGCTCAGACACCAAGGAAATTAACAGTTTGTAACGATTCTTTAATTGCGCAGCCATATCCTGGGCTTAGCATTGGCGACATATACTTTAAGCAGAAGAAGGTAGGACACGATGAGCTTGCAAAGCTTGTCTCTAGATAAAAGGAGTACGTCGCTGAATGGCTCGGCAGCGGCCTCGGAGCGGTCCGGATCCGCGCCGGGAACAGCCCATTCGTCCTCGTTGCACAAGCTCCCCGAATTTTTCGCGGTAGGACCACCACGGACCGCGACCACCTGGTTGCACGAAGTATTGACCGGACATGTAAATTTGCCGCGGATCGTAAAGGAGCCGAGATTTTTCGATCTTCGTTACAGCAAAGGTCTGGCGTGGCATCGGCGTCATTTCGAGCCCATCTTCGAAGGCCTGCCGATTGGAGAGATCTCGCCAACCTACTTCTATTCCATTGACGCGATTCGCCGGATAGCTCAATTGACACCGCAGGCGAAGATTCTCATCACCTTGCGCGACCCCGTCAAGCGTCTGTACTCGCTTTACAAAATGAAGGTTGGCGACGGAACGATTCGTATGTCGTTTAAAGATGCGGTCCGGCGGCATCCTGAGATGATCGAGTCCAATCGCTACGAGTTTTACATTAGGAAATGGATCGGAACTTTCGGCGAAAAACAAACTCTGGTCATTATGCAGGAAGAACTGTTGAGAGATGCTGGAGCGTATCTCGACAAGGTGTGCCGCTTCATCGGCATACCCCCTTTCGAAGTTTCAGATGCGGAGGGGCGGCGGCGTTCAAATTCGGCCGATGAGCCATGTTCAGCAACCGTTAAATGGCTGTCTGCAATCGCGGTACGAGCCGCGGATTCGCTGAACACTAATAACTTCGCCCGCACGATGGCGGTGGTGCGCAAGCTGGGAGTTCGCAAACTGTTTCTGCGTGATGAACCGGTGCGGATCCCGCCTTTGGATCCCGAATTTGCCGAGCAGATGCGGCGGGAGATGCGGCCGCAAATCGAGTCCCTTGAAGTCTTGCTTAATACCGACCTCTCAGCGTGGAAGCCGAGAAGCAGTTGAGGTGGCGATTAGCTGAAGAGGTTCGGGTAAAAGCGAAGATTAGTAGATGCGATGGGCTGGGCTGAGACCGGCTGCTCAGATCGCGATCGCCTGTGCTTCGCACAATGCGCGCAGGCGGCCATGGTGGCGAGTCAGCGAATCAAGATCGCCCGATTCGACCACCGATCCTCTTTCGATCACATGGATCAGGCTGGACCAGCGAATGGTCGATAGCCGATGGGCGACCAACAGCACCGTGAGGCCGCCCAGCAGCGGTTCGATCGCGGCCATCACCCGCGCCTCGCTTTCGTGATCCAAATTGTTGGTCGCTTCATCAAGTATCAACAACGATGGCTGCCGCAGTAGGGCGCGCGCCAACGCGATTCGCTGACGCTCGCCCTGTGAGAGCATCGCACCGCGATCCCCGACGATGGTATCGAGACCGTCCGGCAGCGCGGCGATGAATTCTTCAGCCGCGGCCAGCCGCAAGGCTTCGCTCATCTGCCGCTCGCCGGCATCGGGACACGCCCACAGCAGATTGTTGCGCACCGTATCGTGGAACAGAAAACTATCAGAACCCACGTAGCCGATTTCCTCGCGCCAATGGCGCGCGCGCTCGGGACTGAGTTCCAGCCCATCGATAGCAATCGATCCTGAAGCGGGACTCAGCAGACCCATGACGAGATCCGCGATGGTGGATTTTCCGGCGCCCGAAGGACCCACCAGCGCGGTAATAGCGCCCGCGGGGACCACTAACTCCGCGCGGTCGAGAGCAACTACCGCTGCCCCTGGATAGGCAAAGGAAACCTGGTTGAACTTGATCTGCTGCCGCAATTCGAGCCGTTCACCCGCGGTTACAGTTGATTCGGCCGCCGCCACGCATCGCGCTTCCATCTGGGTTGTATTGATGAAAGCTGGCAGCGCAGCCACGCACGTCCGATAGCCCCCGTGAATCGACATGAACCGCGGCATTACGCGAACGAATAACAGCAGCAGGATCAGCAGTTCGGGCGGCGGCACGGCAATTACGCGAACCGAAATGTAAACCACCGCGCCCATCGCGATCGCCGATCCCAGCTCGAACCATCCTGCGGCGAGACACTGCTGACGCATCGCGTTAATATTCGCCTCCGCCGCTCTGGCGCTGAGCCGCGAAAACAGATTCGTCATGCGATTCTGCGCACCGTAAGCCTTCACCGTCTTCAGGTTCTGAAGGTGCTCGATAACCGCGCCGTACAGCTCCTGCACTCGATCCGAAATCTCGACTCCGCTCTGATGCACTCGCTGCGTGCGGCCATACATCAGCAATGCCAACAGAATGCCGCTCGCCAGCACCACCGCGGTCATCTGCGCCGAGAGCATGAACGCAATCCCGACGTAGATCGCCGCCAGAACGACATCCGCCGCCAGCAGCATGAGCATGTAAGTCAGGATGCCGATCCGCTCGATCTCCGCGGTCAGCACGTGCGTCAGGTCCGTGGAACGGCTGCGGCATATGAACATCCAGTTGGCATTGATGATCGCGCGATAAACCCGCCGGCGCAGATGGTCCTGGAATCTCTCCTCGACGGCGGTCGCTGCCAGGTGCTGGAGCTGGTTGAGAAACGCGCGGCCCGCAATCAGCCCAACGAACAATCCCAGCAGCATCAACAGCGTCGGGTTCAGCCCCACAGACTCGAGTGCATGGCGGATAATCGCCGCGTACCGGCCCGCCTCTCCCCGCCCGGTCAGGTTAAGCCCGGCGATTTGCAGGGTTGGCAGCAAGAGCATCACACCAACGCCCTCGGTCATTGAAGCCACGATCGTTATCGCGACGGTCAGCGCGATCTTCCAGCGTGAGACGCCAAGCAGCGCCGCAAGATAGGCGCGCAGTTCGCCGATCATTAAGCCGGTCCTTGCGCAGCTCTGGCCGCCGGTCCGGCGCGGCGCAGTCCGGCCGCGGAGGCGAGGCGCGGCGCTTGCTCGATCGCAAGCCGCAGGGGACGAAGCAGGTAATAGAGCGGAAACAGCGGGCGGCGCAACCGGAGAAACTGCCAGTCGTCGTAGGTTGGCGCGAACATGCGATCGATCACATACCGCAAATGCGCGCGATTACTCTCGATTGTTCGTAGCGGCACCATCCAATCATTAAAAAAAGGCTGTCTCGCCTCACTACTACCCACGAATAGAGCGCTGATTAGGCGTGGAACCATCGCGGATACCGCGCGATCGCCCTTGGCCGCATCCAGAACAAAGCCGGGCACCTGAGCACCCAGCAATTCATGCGCGAGGGCGACCGCCAGCAGAAGCATACGGCGGGCACCCACGGCGGTGGCCTCGTCCAGCAACACCGGCCAATCGATTCCGGTGCGGATCGCGGCCGCGATATCCGCGACCGAACCAAGCGACGGCCATCCGTGTTTGGTTCCATGCACACACAGCATAAGCAGTTGATCGTGCGGCGAAAGGATTGGCGCCTCGCCGTCTTCACATACGAAGCGCACCCTGCGGTGTCGCATCGCATCGGCCTCGGGAAGGAAGGGGAAGTAGCGCGGCATCATTTCCCAGTGAACGTCCAGGGCCGTAGCGCTGCCGGATTTAACGAATAGGATCTCTGCGGCCTGAAAGAATTCGTCGCCGACAACCTCGATCGCGGCGCGTTCGGGAACGAATCCGTGCCCGGCCAGCAGCTTCACCACGACAGGCATGCGCGATCGTTCGACCAATATATCCAGGTCGGAAAACTGGCGCATCGCAACTCCGCCATACGCGCTGGCGGCGAGTACCGGGCCTTTGAACGCGATTAACGGAATCCCCTGATCCTCCAAAAGCCCCGTTATCCGAAACAGTTCCTTCCACAGAGTTTTGTTGCGCAAAGCGTTGCCGTGATAATGGAAACGGAGCTCCCGCTTGAATGGCTCGGGAATCGGGCGTTGCGGATTAGATTCGAGATAGCGCCAGACCAGCGGCATCACGCCTTCGTGCAGTGCGAGATTGATCACTCGCCGCCAGTCGAGAGCTTCAACCGCTAAGTCGGGCGCCAGGGACGGTTCGCCGTCCAGATACGCCCGGCAGCACGCAAGGATAAATCCGGCTTCGTTGCTTGAAATTTTTTGCTCCCCCAGCGGCGGATGGCATATCCGAAGTAAAAAATCAGAGAGTCGCGAGATCGTTCAACACCGCGCTCTGAACCGCGGGCAGCGCGGCAAAGTCATCCGGCATCCGCAGCCGCCGAATCGGCACCTTGAGCGCCATCCGTTCGAAAAACCTGAATTCGCGTGAGAGTATTTCGCGGTTGACCAGGTCCAACCTGAAAGAGGCGTTCAGCAATTCGACCAGACCGTCGCGAGCCGACAAATGCTCGATCAAAGGAGCGCCACAGGCGCCGTGGTCTGCTTTCGTTTCGCGCACCACGCGGTAGATAATCGCGAGCGGTTGCGGATCGCTGGGAAAGCAGGCGGCGGATTCGCTATCGAACGCACGATATTTCCACGAATAGTCGGAAACCCATTTCGCGCCATCGAGATCGGCGCTGATTGGATTTCCGGCCAGCGAGTCGAACGAGTCGCTCCATAGCCGCAGACCCGGATAAGCTGGCGCGCCGAAGATATGATCGCCGGTATCCTCCACAGCCAGGCAGTCATCGCCGAAAGTGGGATAACCGGAGAGCAGGAATTTTGCCGCCAGCGTCGATTTGCCAGTGCCGCTCGGTCCGGTGAAGGCGCACAGACCAGATGGCGTCATAACGGCGGTGGCATGGATCGCCTGTCGGCCTCGCAGGCTCAAAACCGTCGGCAAAACCTGATCAATCAGCAGATGGCGCAGCGTCTCGGGCGCGACTTCGGCACCATCGGCAAGATACTCAACCCGATCACCGGCTGGCGATATCAGGAAATCCGCTAACTCAGGGAAGCGGATGAAGTAGCCCAGTTCGGTTCTGGCCCACAGCACACACGCAGTCCCATCGCCATGATCGTAGAGCATGGACCATTTGACTGAGTGAGCAGCCGAGTTCCCTGGAGGACAAAGAATTACCCTAACATCGGCAACTGTTGGACCGATTGGCTCAACTCGCTGCCCCGGTCCGATCTCGGGCAATGAACAGTCACATCCGAGGGTAATGCCGTAAAGTCTATATAAAAACACAGTTAGCGCAGGAACTACAGACCGCGCGACCATGAGACAAGCATCGCAGTGCTACCAGATGGTAGCACTGACCATTTCGAAGTATCTTTGAAATTACACGATCATCATTTTTGCCGATTTGCCATCCGCAAACGTGCCAGTCTTCGTGGCGGTCAATTTCGATACCGTTCCGTATTTAACCAACTTCGGCTTAACGTAAGATTTCTTTGGCATGTGTTTACCCCTCCCTCACTAATTGGACACGTATATATACCAAAGCGCTATAGTTGAATCAAACGGAAAAGAAATTAATCAATGACAGAATTAAACGTCAAAGTTATCTTATGCTTCGCGTAGCGAAACTAAGAGTCGAACCCGGCGGCTGCCTTCAATCGCCATAATGCCGTACGACTTCCACCACCAGCTTGAGTGCTTCGTCGCTACTCGCAAACTGCTCTCGACGCTGGGCGTACACCGCGCCCGCGATTTCCGCGATCGTGCTCTTGCCATCGATTAATTCCAGCGCCAGCATCGCAGCCCGGTTGTGCGGTGAACGTTTGGGGATCGCGTCCGGACGCGACTGGTTCCTTTCTTCTCGCGAAACCAGCTCGCCGGCGAAGGTCGAATGATTGAAACGGGCGCGCATCGAGCCTTCCGAGTCGCTGATCGCCACTCGCCAGGCCAGCACCTTGGATGCGAGAAGTATCCGCATGGATATCGAAATCTGGTCACCTTCCGAAACCGGGACCGCTCTGTCGATAGGAAAATAGATCGGACAGCGGTTCACGCGCTCCGTTAAAAGTGGAGAGTTGGTCATGTGCTGATTCGCCGAAAGGCGCGCCACGAACCATCCACCGAGGCCGTGGAACATCCCCGGACGACTCACGCGTAACTCAGCGCTTACCGGGGTTGACTCCGGGATAATCTCACTTAAATCGAATTCCGCAATGTGTTGCGGGTCGGTCAGCAGATGATTGGCTTTGAAATCGACAAAATGCATGTCATTGGCGGCAGCTTGATGCGCCGCGCTCAGATTCAATCCCGCTGGATTTCTGGACCAGAAATCGACCCTTTCCCAACCTTCGGGATACTCCAGTCCGGCGATGTAGGACTCGATGCGGCCCGGAATGGTTCTCGCGCCGGGCTTGAGCAGCCGACGCCGGGCGTCGTTGAAATACTCGATCATCCCCGCCTCGAAGCCGAAGCCGCCAGCCTGATCGGCGATTGCCACGTCGCCAGGTTCAGGAAGCTCGACGCTAGTTGACATGCCCGGCACAAAGACGATTTTTTCTGAACATCCATTGGCGGCCGCCAGCTTGCGGGCCAGTTCGATTATTCCGCCGCGCTCGATCGCATAGACGCGGCGCGCGCCCGCCATGCACGCCAGGATCCCGAACACTGCCGTGCCGGAGCCGATATCGAGCACCACGTCGCCGGGTTTGACCACCTCGCGAATCGCGCGCATGAAAGGTCCCTGACGCGGCTCATCCTCTATATATCCCCGATGCTCATGCAATGTTTCCGAGGTTTGAAACCAAGCCATGATGATTCAGGCCTCCAGAGGTTGATTCGCAAGCGGTTGCGCGCCGAAGCATCCTGGTGCCGGGATTCTTCGGCGGCGCCTCGGAATGACAAGCCGTTTCCTCATTCTGGAAAACGACAAACCCATGAAAGCGTATTCCTTCATGCGCATAATTCCTGGCTCGCGAAGCGGTCGCGCTCGCTTCCAAGAATTACGACCTTGAACCAAATCTCGACCGCCGCAATAAAGGCGAGCGGCCAGATATGTTCAAGAAATGCGCGTTCGCCGCGCCGATGGAAATCGAGGGCCTCACGGAACATACGAGCAGGCTCTCTCGGCCTGACCCATCCCGCGCGGCAAATCTCCATGGACTCGAAGAAGTCGCCGCCGTAGCGGGCGAAGGTCTTGATGAACACGTGAGAAAACTCGCCCTTGTCGAGACGATTGCGAACCGATTCCGGCAGGATCCCGAGCATCGCGTTGCGCAGCACTTCCTTGGGCCGCCGATCGCCGAAGCGTTGCTCCTCGGGGAGACGCGCGGCGAACTCTATCACTCGGCGATCGTGAAATGGATAACGCGGCTCGATAGCAACCGAAGATGCCATCCGCTCCTCCATTTCAAAGGTGTGCAACATCCAGGCATCGGCAAAGCCACTATGGAAGTCGGCATCGCTTAGCGACAGGCCCGGGTAACGCTGCCGGTGCTTCTCGATGCGCTCCGACAGCCCACTGCGCTTCAAGAAGCCGGGATCGAGCAAGGTGGCGGCAGGGTTGTCGCCCCGCATCCGATGTATCGCGCGCCGGAAACCTCGCGGCAGCAGTGGAACGATCGCTCGCCGTAATTCATCTGTCAGTGACGGGCCAGGTGAGTAGCGTGCATCGTACCTCCAGCGCCGGATAAAGCTTCGCAGATGCATTCCTCGCAAGGCATCCGCGAGGTAACGCGAGCTGCCCGACAACCACTCGTCGCCGCCGCTGCCACCCAGATGCGCCCGTATTCCCAGCGCTGCCGCCTCGCACATCAGCCCTCGCGCCATCGCGCCGTTAGGGTAGCTCGGCAAGTGGAAGTGCTGGCGCACTTCGGCCGTGCAGTCAGGCAGCGCCGCCAGCGTTGGCTCGGCCACATGCAGCGGCAGGCCCCATTTGCCCACCACCTCTTTGACGTAGCGCCGCTCGTCGCTTTCCGGATCGGGAAAGTTCAGGTAGAAGGCTTCGATTCGATCGACGCCGTGGACCGGACCATCGTTGAGC
>DAHVFB010000092.1 GCA_027317185.1 Deltaproteobacteria bacterium | reverse complement strand
GCGCTGTACCACCTGCTCTCCAACCCGATCTACCTGGGCGAGATCCGGCACAAGCACGAACGCTATCCCGGACAGCACGAGGCTATCGTCAGCCGTGAGCTTTGGGAACGCGTCCAGCAGCGGCTACGCGATCAAAAGGTACGCAGTGGCGAGGGCCGCAAGACCGAGGCGCCGAGCAGTCCGCTCGCCGGCAAGCTGTTCGATGAAAGCGGCGAGCCGCTGTATGTGCAGGGGGCGGCAAAGGGCCAACGGCGCTATCGCTATTACGTCTCCAGAACATTGGTCAGAGGCGCGTCGGAAGATGCTGGAAAAGGGTGGCGAATATCCGCGCCCGAGATCGAGCAAAGAGTCTCGGCTGCGGCTCAAGCAGTGCTCGGCGACCAGCCGGCGATCGCGCTCGCGCTCGAAGAATCCGGCGTCGATTCGAATCGGTTGCCGTCGCTTTTGAAGTCGGCTCAAGCGTGGATTGAACGGCTGGCCTCAGGGAGCCAAGTCGCGGCGGCGCTTGGTGAGCTCATCGAGCGGGTCGAACTCACTCAAGAAAGCTTCCACCTCGCGCTAAAACTGCCGCTCGCGCTCACCGAACCGGATGACGTCGCGAGCCCGGTGAGCCTGCTGCTCTCCAGGGTCGTACCGATGCAGATTAAGCGGCGCGGTGTCGAAATGCGGATCGTCCTTGAAGGCGACTCCAACACTAACCGCGTCGACCTGCCGTTACTCAAGGCGGTTGCCCGCGCCCGACGGTGGTCGGACGATCTGCTCTCCGGGCGGGTACAGTCGGTCCACGAGTTGGCGAAGCGGGAAGGGATCGACGGTCGCTCGGTGCGGCGGCTCATTCCGCTGGGATTTCTCTCACCAAGGATTGTCGAGGCGATCGCCGAAGGCAGCCAGCCCATCGATCTGAGCCTTGAGGCACTCACACGGCGAATCGATCTTCCGTTGCTCTGGAGCGCGCAGCACCAGGCGCTCGGCATGAAGTAGATTCAGACGTTGGTACTTCGATCGAATCCTGAAGCTCAGATAAAAATCGGGGCCCGAGCCATCTGATGAGCTCAGGCCCCGATCCGTTTTCGATCCTCGACTAAACTACTTGGCGGCTTTTGTATTCTGAGTGCGCGCGGTCTTTTTGTTCCGCGGGGCCGAACCATAGCGCTTCTTGAAGCAGGCGCGGCAGCGGGCGTCGCGCCGCTTTTTGAAGGACGGCGCGAGGTCGTCGCTGCCGCAATATCGGCAGACCAGCTTTTCCGTGTTAGCCGCCGCCCGCGATGACCGCGGCGGCCGCGGCGAGGCCTTCGTGGCTTTCGCGGAGCGCGCGGCCTTCGGCTTCGAGCCCGCAGCCTGCTTTTTAGTGGGCGCTACCGATTTGCCGCTTCGCGTGACCGACACTTCTGGCGCGGATTCGGGTTCAGTCTTCACGTGAGAATCTCCTTCTCGGGCAAGGGCTTGGTGCCTCTGCCGTCGTGAACACTCATTGCTCTGTCGCCGCGACATTGGAAGCGAATCTTCGCACAAACGGCAAAAATTCGTGGGGATGGCGGCATGGTGCGCTGGCGCGGAAGATTCGGCCCGATGGCGCCCGCCTTACCGATGGACCTGCCAATTTCGCGCCCGGATAGGTTTCGCCGAATTCTGGCGATTAGCGCCGCCGGAGACGCTCTCCGGGTCCATGGGTGATCGCAAATCGCGCGCACACGCGCGGATTTCGAGCGATTCTCCGAGATGTCCGAAAACCGAGGGACTGGATGGTGGAGCAGAAGGGATTTGAACCCTCGACCCCTACGTTGCGAACGTAGTGCTCTCCCAACTGAGCTACTGCCCCATACCGGGGATGAAATATTACGATTTAGACTACTGTCTTTAGATAAGCTCGGAACCTATCAGCGAGGTCGGCGCGTTTCAAGCCGAAACCCACCTGTGCGGTGAGGAATCCCAGCGGATCGCCGAGATCGTAGCGCGTCCCCTCGAATTCGTAACCATAGAATGGCCGGCGGCGGGCGAGCTCGATTAGCGCGTCGGTAAGCTGGATTTCGCCACCGGCACCCGGCTTGCCCTCCGCCAGGATGGCGAAAATTTCGGGCGGCAGGATGTAGCGTCCCACGATCGCGAGATCGCTGGGCGCCTTTTCCGGTTCGGGCTTCTCGACCATCCCGGTCAACCGAAACAGCCGCTCATCGATCCTATCGCCTGAGACGATTCCATATTTCGGTACCTCCGAAGCCGCCACTTTAAGCAGCGAGACCACCGGCGCGTCGCGCCGCTCGGCAACCGCGATCAACTGGCCGAGACAGGGCCGCTGGCAGTCGAAGATGTCGTCGGGCAGCATCACCGCAAAAGGTTCGTTCCCTACGTCGCCCCGGGCCTGCAACACGGCGTGTCCAAGGCCCAGAGGCTGCGCCTGTTCGGCGGCGGTGAACTCCGCCATCGCGCAGATTTTTTTCACTAGCTCGAGCGTGTCTTCTTTTCCGCGTTCCGACAGATGCCGTTCGAGTTCCGGCGAGGGGCGGAAGTGATCGAGCACGGTGGTGCGGCCAGGGCTGATGACCACGATGATCTCTTTGATACCGGCGGCCACCGCTTCTTCGACCACCATTTGGATGGCCGGCTTATCCACCACCGGCAAAATCTCCTTCGGTATTGCCTTGGAAGCCGGGAGCATACGAGTACCCAAACCGGCCGCGACAATTACGGCTTTCGAAACTTTCATCACAAACCTACAAACCTGATGGATTTTTCCTGACGATTTTTCAGCGGCCCGGATGCTGGCGTTCGCGCGCTTCCTGGGCCGACTTGCAAATGATGCAGAGCGTGGTCACCGGCCGCGCCCGCAGACGCTCAATTCCGATCTGACCCCCGCATTCCTCGCATTGCCCATAACTGCCATCGCCGATTCGCGCGACCGCTTCATCGATTTTGGTCAACAGCTTGCGTTCCCGATCCCGCATGCGGAGCAGGAAATTACGATCCGATTCCAGTGAAGCGCGGTCGGTCGGGTCGGCATAGGTTTCCGGCCGGCTATTCATGGCTCCCACCGCCCGCTCAGCCTCGACCAGCAGATCGCGTCTGCGCTCTTCCAGCAGGCGTTGAAAGATAGCCAGCTCCTTTTGCCTCATCACCAACCTCATCGCGGCCCGGATTGACTCCATCCGCGAGGCGCGAATTCGATCGGGTTTTGATCGTAGTTGCGCTTAACTGGTATGTAAAGGACAGTGAAATGAAGACCGCTTACTTCGACGCCTTCTCAGGTTTGAGTGGCGATATGATCGTGGGGGCGCTGCTTAATTGCGGCGTCGATTTCGATCAATTCAAAGCCGCGCTCAGCGCGTTGCCGATTGACGGCTATCGGCTTACCAGCGCAGTCCTCGTTCGCAGCGGAATCGCGGCGGTGAAGTTCGGCGTCGAGGTGACAAGGCCGCAGCCGGAGCGCCATTTCAGCGAAATAAAGAATTTGATCGAAGCGGCTGCGCTGCCCTCCGGTGTCATTCGGCGCGCGATCGCGGTGTTTGAGGTGCTCGCCGATGCGGAAGCCAAAGTGCATCGCACCACCCGCGATCACGTACACTTCCATGAAGTCGGAGCGGTCGATTCGATTATTGATGTGGTCGGTTCAGCCTGGCTGCTGGAGCGGCTGGAGATCGGCGACATTCTCGTGCCGCCGCTGCCGATGGGCAGCGGGTTCGTACGATCGCAGCACGGCATGATTCCGGTTCCCGCCCCCGCCACTTCGGAATTGCTGGCGGGCTTTGCGGTCCGCATGGGCGATGGCGAGGCCGAAATGGTCACGCCGACCGGCGCCGCGATTGTAAAAGCGATGGCGCGTCCGGCGCCGGAAGCGCTGGCTTTCGACGCCGAACGTATCGGCTATGGCGCGGGCACGCGCGAGCTGAAAGACCGGCCGAATCTGCTACGGGTCCTGATTGGAAGCGAGCGCCTGCGCTATGAAACCGATCAGATGGTGCTGCTCGAAGCGAACCTCGACGATCTGAATCCTCAGATTTATGGCTACCTGAGCGATCGGCTATTCGGCGCCGGCGCGCGCGATGTCACGGTCACGCCTACCATCATGAAAAAAGGCCGCCCGGGAGTGATCGTTTCGGTGCTCGCGGAACCGCCCATGAAAGAGGCGATAGCGGCGATCCTGTTTGCTGAAACCTCGACTATCGGTCTGCGCTCTCAAATCGTAAATCGCCTTAAGTTGCATCGCGAGATTCGCGAGATTGAAACCCGCTTCGGCATAATTCGGGTCAAGATATCGGGCACCCCTGAATCACCCGCGATCACGATCTCGCCTGAATACGAGGATTGCCGCCGGGCGGCGGAAAGCCATGCGGTTGCGCTGCGGGTCGTGATGGATGAAGCGCTGGCTGCCGCCCGTCATCGGCCGGGATCAGCCGCATAGCGCGCGAGCGGCGGTGACGCGCAACGGGTTCAGAAACTCGATCACCTCCGCGGCCACGCGTTCCTTCTCCGTATCGACGGTGATCACATGGAAGCTTTCCTCCAGGATCACTGCCCGCTTGTCCGCGCTGCCGATATGTTTCATCAGATAACTCAGGTTGGGACGCAGCGGGCATACGTGATCGCGCCGGCCGTGAACGATCAGCGTGGGCTGGTCAAGCTTGCCCAGCCGGGTCCGCAGCATCGCCGACAGATCCATCAGCGAACCGGGCGCGCTCAACGGCATCAGCCGGGTTCGCGGATGCACTTCGCGCGCGGCGGTATCGTGTATGTCCGAAGCGCCGCCTTGCAAATAGATGCGGCCGGTCCATTCACCGCATCGAGCGACCGCTCGCAAAGCGGCACGGGTCCACAGCGGCAAAAACATCGCCGGCGCAAGCATCGCGAGCGCCGCGACTTCATCGCCCTGATCCACCGCCAGCCTTGCCGCCAGCAGAGCGCCGGCCGACAGACCGACCACCGCCACCGGATCGCCAAATGAGCGCAGCCGCTCGAAGCCGTCGACCACGCTTTCGTACCAGTGATCGTGGGTGGTCGCCGCCAATTCTTCGGGCGATCCGCCATGGCCGGCCAGCCGGACACCGCACGCGCGCATGCCGGCGGCGGCGATTTGACGGCCGAGGAAATGCATCTCGTAAGGGGTTCCGGTCAGCCCATGGATCAGCAGAACGCTAAGCCCGGCGCCTGGAAAAAGAAATTCGTCAGTATCGACTAATGTCCCGCACTGGTCGGGATCATCGTCAGAACCAGCATTTTTGGATGAACTCATATTCCAGCTAACCTTCCTTCCGCTTACATGGATGAAGAGGTTTGCGAGGCGCCAATCTGGTTGGGATCGATAGTTATGTCGGCGTGGGCTTTAAGCTCCTGCAAAAAGCTTCCCCAGGCCTGGGCGCGGTTTGCTTCGAGCATTTGCGGCTTGAACTTTGACGCGGCGGCGGCCCATTCCTGATCGGTGGGGAGGCTCCGGCTGGCGAGCATGAACAGGTAGTAATTTCCGTCGTGCTCCATCGGTTGCGCGATCACGCCCGGAACCTTGGGGATCAAAGCAGCGGCATCGGTAACTTCGGGAAAATCTCCGATTCCAGGAACCGAACGGCTGGATCGTGGAAACTCGGGCGTGGTGTAAACTTCGAAGCCGTTCTGTGTGGCGACCGGCTTAAAATCAGTCACATTTTTGATTTTTGCCAGCAGCGTGTGCGCCTGTGCGCCGGCCTGGGTGGTCGCAACGCTGCGCACGTATGTATCGCTCACACGCGCTTCGATTTGGTTGAGCGGCGGAATATGCGCGGGGTTGCGATCGATCAATTTCACCAACATCGGCGCCGCCCCGCCGGTGATAACGCGCACGTCGCCCTTGCGCATCGCGAACACCTCGCGTATCAGGCTCGGATTATCGCCGAGACCGGGCAGATGCTGGTCGGCGGCGAAAAGTGGGGTCGTAACCGTCTCCAGACCTCGTTTTTGCGCCAGTTGGTCGAGGTTCTTGCCGCCCAGCGCAGCAGGAAGATCCTGGCTGATCGATCTCTTCGCGATCTCCGCGCCGTTTTTCTGTTTCAGCGCTGCAACAATCGCGGGACGCGCTTGCGCCAACGTATCCATATGCGCGGGTGTCTTCGCCTCGAGTTGAATCACGTGGAAACCGTACTGCGTTTCGACTATCGCGTACTGACCTGGCTGGAGCGCGAAGGCCGCGTCCTCGAACGGTTTGATCATCTGGCCGCGGCCGAAAAATCCAAGTTCGCCGCCGCTTTCGCGGGTGGCGATGTCGCCGGAATTTTCCTTGGCGAGGCGGGAGAAATCGGCGCCGTGCTTAATCTGATCCAGCAAACCTTCGGCCTTGCGTTTTGCCACAGCTTTATCGGCCGCACTGGCGTCCTTCGGCACTTCGATCAGTATATGGCGGACGCGGACCTGTTCCGGATGAGTGAAAAGCGTCTTCTGGTTATCGCCATAATAGCTTTGAATATCGACTTCGCGCAGCGGGGTAGCCGCCGCGAGTTTCATCGGATCGTAGTTGACGTACTCGATTTTCACCTGCTCAGGCTCGCGAAACTCCTCACCATGGTCCCGGTAGTATTGCTGAATCTGCTGCGGGGTTGGATGAATCGCGGCGGCAAAATGATCGTAGGGAATCTCAAAGTATGAGAGTGCAATCTGCTGATTGCGCAGGTCAAATTCGCGGCGCGCTTCAATATCGCTCACCTGGACGCCGGCGTTAACCATTTTTTGCAGCGTCTGGGCCAGCAGCGCGGTCCGCTGCAGGGCTTCATACTCGGCCGGTTCGAGCCGGTTGTTGCGCAGCACTTCCTCGTAGGTCCGGAAATCGAAATGCCCATTAACCTGAAATACCGGCTGCGACGCGATATCCTGTTCGAGCACCGCGGCGCTGATGTGCAGCCCAATACGATGTGCCTCGATATCGACCAACTGCTGCTCGATCAGCATCTCCAGCGCCTGCTCGCGCAGGTTGATTCCCTTGAGCACCAACTGGGCATTATCGCCGTAGATCTGTTGCATCCGAGCACGCAGCCGTTCGGCTTGCGAGTCGACCTGATCGGCGAGGATTTGCCGATGATTAACCGAGGCTACCGGGTGGACCGTGGCGAAGAATCCCGTACCCACGCCCCAAAAGGCAAAAATCGCGATGATCAATCCGAGTATTATCCGGATGCCCCACGAGTAGGCGTACTTGCGCATGAAAGCGAGCATGGACCGATCATACAAGCAGAATATTCAGGCGCAATACGGGCGCGCCTTGCTAATGCGCGTTCACGTCTGTTAGCGTGCTCATACGGGAACAATCGGCGAGTTGCTGGTTGGTGGGATGATGGAAGCAGCAGGCGGGGAGCTCAGGCGACGGCTTTATAAGCCAAACGCTGGGAGCCGGCAAAGCCCAGGGGAGGGTTGATTCCGTGATATTGAATTCGCTTTTCGGATGGTTTTCCAACGATCTTGCGATCGATCTGGGAACCGCCAATACACTCATCTACGTCAAGGGCGAAGGCATCGTTTGTAACGAGCCCTCGGTCGTCGCCGTCCAGAAGGACTCGCGCGGATCGCGCCGGGTACTGGCGATCGGCGCCGAAGCGAAGAAGATGCTGGGGCGCACGCCCGGCTCGATTGTCGCGATCAGGCCGCTCAAAGATGGCGTGATCGCCGACTTCGAAATCACCGAAAGCATGCTGCGTTACTTCATCCAGAAGATACACAGCGGAAAGACTTTGGTGCGCCCGCGGCCGCGAATCGTCATTTCAGTGCCGTTCGGGATCACCGCAGTCGAAAAGCGCGCGGTCCGGGAAGCGGCCGAATCGGCCGGCGCCCGCGAGGTCTACCTGATTGAAGAGCCGATGGCCGCGGCGATCGGGGCCGGAATGCCGATCACCGAGCCGACCGGCAACATGATCGTCGATATCGGCGGCGGCACCACTGAGGTGGCGGTGATTTCGCTGGCCGGAGTGGTTTTCTCGCGCTCGGTCAGAGTGGCTGGCGACAAGATGGATGAAGCGATCATTCAGCACATCAAGCGCAAGTACAATCTGCTGATCGGTGAGCGCACCGCAGAACTTATAAAAATCACGATCGGATCGGCTTATCCTGGAAACGAAATTCAGACCATGGAGATTAAGGGCCGCGACCTGGTGGCCGGGGTGCCGAAGATCATCGAGATCACAGACGAAGAAATTCGCGAGGCATTGCTCGAGCCGGTCCATCAGGTGGTCGAATCGGTCCGGATCGCGCTCGAACGGACACCTCCCGAGTTGGCGTCCGATATCGTTGATAAGGGTATCGTTCTGGCTGGCGGTGGCTCGTTACTGCGTAATCTCGATGTCCTGTTGCGCGAGGAAACCGGTTTGCCGGTGACGCTCGCGGACGATCCGCTGACTGCGGTCGCGATGGGCGCGGGCAAGGCGCTGGACGAGCTATCCCTGCTGCGTGACGTGACGCTCGACTAGGTATCCGTCCCTGAGTAATCGGGCCCAGACGCTCCCGGCCGGGGAGCATCAAGGGTGAAAGCCTCCTTTCTATGGCGCAATCGTGTGGTTCTGACCAGCCTGCTGATGCTGTTGCTGGCGGCCCACATGTTGACCACCGGAGTCCGTCCGAACGATCCCACCGCACGCCCAGGCGAGTTCGTGATGGGCGTGCTGAGTCCGGTGCAGGGCGGCAGCGCCCATCTGGTCGAAGCGGCGCATGATTTCTGGCACGACTACCTGGGATTGGTGGCCGTGCAACGCCAGAACCAGCAGCTTCGCGCCGAACTTGCTCACTTCGAGAACGATCGTGCGCGGCTCGCCGAACTTGAAACCGAGAACCGACATTTAAGCGAATTGCTTGACGTGCGCGAGGCGCTCGGGATGCGAGCGATCGCTGCGAATGTCATCGGCAGCGACGCGACCGGACTATCACGCACGTTGATCTTAAGTGAAGGCTCCAGCAGTGGCCTTAAGCCGGGCATGGCAGTGCTGTCAAACGAAGGAGTGGTGGGCAAGCTGCTCTCCACCAGCCCCGGTTCTTCGCGCGTCCTGTTGATTGACGACCATAATGCGGCGCTCGATGCGTTTGATCAGCGCAGCCGGGTGCGCGGAATTGTCGCCGGGGTGGTCGACGACGGGCTTACGATGAAATACGTCGGACGTACCGCGGATGTCAGGCCTGGCGATCCGGTGGTAACCTCTGGTCTTGATGGCGTTTTTCCGCGCGGACTGCTGATCGGGCAGGTGAGCCGGGTCGAACGCGAGGGACCCGGACTGTTCGTCAACGTAGCGGTTGCGCCTGCGGTTGATTTTCGCCGGCTCGAACAGGTGCTGGTGGTGAAAGATCCGCCGCCGCGGGTGGTGGCGCAGGATGACAATAGCTGAGGAGAGGTGCGTTTGGTTTTACTTTTCGGCGCGGCAACCCTGATCGCACTCGCGTTGCAAACGATGCTGCCGTATTGGCTGCCGATCGGGCCCTATGTGCCGGATCTGGTCCTGATCCTGGCCGTCGATCTGGGCTTGCGCCATCATGGAGCGATCGCGGCATTGATGGCTTTCGTTATGGGTTATGCGATCGATGCGTTCTCGGGCACGCAGATCGGGCTCAACGCTTTCATGATCACTCTGGTCTTTCTGTTGACTTACGAGATGTCGAGCCGACTGCTGGTTACCAACGTCGTAGTTGGGATACTGGCGGTATTCGCCGGCGTACTGATCAAAGACCTCGGCAGTATCGCGATCAGTTCCGGTTTTGGCGGTCTTGGTCAGCGCGGTCTGATGGCCGACCTTTTCGGCCAGGCCGCGATAACCGCTTTGATCGCACCACTGGTTTTCCTGGCGCTGGCGCGCAGCAAGAAGCTGCTTGGATTGCTCACCCCCGGCAGACGTGAAGATAATACCCCGGCCAGACGCTGGTTGAAGTGAAGTTTCGCTACAGGCGCAAAGAGCTTCAGGTTCCGCGGCTCGAATTGCGAGTCGCCGGTTTATCCTTGCTGATTGTCGCGCTCATGACGATCGTCGTGGGGCGGCTTTACTATCTTCAGGTCGTGCGGCATCAGTCGCTGGCTGAACTGGCGGATCGCAACCGCATTCGTATCCGCCGCCTGCCGGCCCTGCGCGGATTGGTGTTCGATCGCCACCATCGGCCACTGGTCGATACGGTGCCGTCGTTCGATGCCGTGATCGTACCTGAGGACGTTGACGACCTCTCCGCCACGATCGAGCGGCTGGAGCAGTTACTCGGCGGCGGTAACGTGGCCGAGCGCCTGCAACAGGCCGAAGACGACGAACGCCCGGCCTATGATCCGATCACGGTCGAGGAACATCTGGACTGGAACCAGGTGGTCGCGCTGGAAACCCATCAGCTCGAATTACCCGGTGTCAGTCTGCAGGTAAACCCGCGCCGGCATTACCTATATGGCCAGCTCGCGGCTCATCTGCTCGGCTATGTCGGCGAGGTCAGCCGCACCGACCTGCAGCATCCCGGCGGGTATGCCAACGGCGATCAGATTGGGAAGTTCGGACTGGAACGGGGCTGGGAAAATTTTCTGCGCGGCGATGCCGGTGGGCAGGAGATTGAAGTCGATGCGGTTGGGCGGCGGCTGCGTCTGCTGAGAGAAATCCCCGAGCGGCCCGGCGATGGCGTGGTGCTGACCATCGATCTCGATCTGCAGCAGGTGGCCGAGCAGGCGCTGGGCGATCGATCCGGGGCGCTAGTCGCGATCGATCCGAAGACCGGGTACATCCTGGCGATGGTCAGCCATCCGGCATTCGATCCCAACATTTTCACCGGTGGAATAACGCCGGCGGATTGGCACCGGCTGATGGTCGATCCCGGTCATCCGCTGCAAAATCGCACCATCCAGGGCATTTACGCGCCCGGATCAACCTTCAAAATCGTCGATGCGATCGCCGGGCTGCAGGACCGCACGCTTACCAGTTCGACCACCTACAACTGTCCCGGTGGACTCTGGTACGGAAACCGGGAGTACCGCTGCTGGCGCAAGCAGGGTCATGGCACGCTCGCGCTGCATCGCGCGCTGGTCGAATCCTGCGACGTTTTCTTTTATCAGGTCGGGGCGCATCTGGGAGTTGATCGGATCGCGCAATGGGGGCATCTGCTGGGACTGGGCCAGAAAACCGGAATCGATCTCGCCAATGAGAAGACCGGCATCATTCCTTCCAGTCAATGGAAGCGCAACCGCTATCACGAACGATGGTACCCGGCTGAAACGCTATCGGTGGCGATTGGCCAAGGCTACGTCTCCGTCACGCCGCTGCAAATGGCGCAACTGGCGGCGGAGGTGGCCAATGGCGGCGTTCGTTATAAACCGCAGTTCGTCAAGGAAGTCGATGCGCTCGACGGCACCCCGCTAAGAAGCTATCCGCCGGTAATCGAACAGCGGCTCAATATCGATCAGGAAAACCTCGATCAAATCCGCGACGCCTTGTGCGACGTGGTTAATGGTCCCGGCGGCACCGCCCGCAAGGCGGCGCTGCCCAATATCGTTGTCTGCGGCAAGACCGGAACCGCACAGGTGGTGGCGGAAAAACAGGGGGCGCGCACCAATGAAAAGGCGCTCTCTGATCAATTGCGGGACAACGGCTGGTTCATCGCCTTTGCGCCGAAAGATAATCCACAAATTGCGATTGCGATGATTGTCGAACATGGCGGTCATGGCGGCAGCGCGGCAGCCCCCGCGGTGCGCGATGTGTTGGAAAAGTTCTTCGCGCTCTATCCGGTCAACACCCCCGTTTCACCAGCACCAGCCGGTCATCCTGAAATCCAGGCCAAAGCACCCCAGCCGCGGGAGTTTTGAAGATGGCCGGAATTGACCGCCGTTTGGTCCTCCATTTTGATTGGACGCTGTTTGCGCTGTCGCTCGGCCTGGCGGCGGTCGGTGTGATCAGCGTGCTCAGCGCCACCTATGCCGGCCCGCACCATCGTCTCGATCCGCTGGTGATACATCAGCTCACCTGGATCGGGATTGGCGCATTTCTCATGATCGCGGCAGCCTTCCTTGATTATCGCGCGCTCGGCGCCTACGCCTATCCGGTTTACGTTTTGACGGTGGCGATGCTCGGGGTGGTCGCCGTAATCGGCCATTCGACCGGCGGATCGCGGCGCTGGATCAATCTTGGCGTGATCAAGCTTGAACCATCGGAACTGGCCAAGCTCGCGGTGGTACTGGTGCTGGTGCGCTATTTACGCGAAGAGCCGCCCAAGGGCGGATGGCGTTTGCGGCACATGATCGTTCCCGCCGTAATGATCATGATCCCGGTGGCGTTGGTGCTGCGTCAGCCCGATTTGGGCACGGCGCTGATTATGGTGCTGATAACGGCCACGCTGATGTTCGTCGGCGGGCTTAACTGGCGCACAATGGCGATTCTGGCGACGGCCGCCGTGCTCGCCGCGCCGCTGGCCTGGCACTACCTGAAGCCCTATCAGCGGGAGCGGCTGGTCAGCTTTATCGATCCGCATTCCGATCCTTTGGGCTCGGGTTATCACATAATTCAGTCGGAAATCGCCATCGGCGCAGGCGGCGAGTTTGGCAAAGGCTTTCTCAAAGGCACTCAGGCGCGCCTGAATTTTCTGCCCGAGCAGACCACCGACTTTATCTTTGCGGTATTCGCGGAAGAGTTCGGCTTTGCCGGATCCCTAATTCTGCTCACCCTTTATGCCCTGCTCATAGCGCGGGGGATCTGGGTGGCGCGGCATGCCCGTGATCGTTTCGGCACGCTGCTCGCGATTGGCGTCACCGCGATGGTGTTCTGGCAGGCGACCATCAACATGGGGATGGCATCCGGGATGCTCCCGGTGGTCGGCATCCCGCTGCCGCTGGTAAGTTACGGGGGATCGTCGTTGATCGCGATGATGGCGGCGATTGGCTTGCTAATCAGCATCAACACTCGCCGCTATCTGTTCTGAAGCAGGCGCAAGCTGACGGCGAAATCGAAAGGAAGCTGCGGATGGCGACCAGGAGCGGCAAATCAAAACTCAGTACGCGGAAAAAAGCGGCGGCAAAAAAACCCCCTCGCGAGCCCGGCGCTCGATCGCAAACCCGGCGCATCGATTCGCAGCCCGATCTTGTTCCGGCCGATCTCCGCGATCGCGAGATCTACGAGCTGCACCGCCTTTTCCTCCAAATTATGGAAGGCGATCGGCTGCTCACGATCAGCAACGAGACCAAGGGGCACTATCTCACCGTGATGCGATCGCTGACCGCCAAGCTCTCGGTACCGGGCAAGCCGCTGTCGGAAATCATCAGCGAGATGATGGCCGAAACCGCCCCATTGATCTTCCGCCTGATGCAAAGCTGACCCGGCCGCGATCGACTCGCCCATCGCCCTTACGCCTCCAGCGCGTAGGCGGCTTCGTCGTGCTCGCCGAGATCCAGACCCAGGTGTTCCTCTTCTTCGTCAACCCGGATGCCGACCATCGCGTCAACCGCCTTGAACAGAATTACGCTGCCGACGAAGGCGAACCCGACCGTCGACAGCACGGCGATCAACTGAATGAAAAGCTGGCTCGGATGTCCATACAGCAGGCCATTGGCGCCGCCCGCGTTGATCGCGATATCGGCAAAAATCCCGGTCGCGAGCGCGCCCCAGATTCCACCCACGGCATGCACGCCGACCACATCGAGCGCGTCGTCGTAGCCGAACCGCGGCTTCATTCGTACCGCTGAAAAACACAACCCACCGGCTACCAAGCCGATTACCAGTGCCGCGACCGGCGATACGTAACCCGAGGCCGGGGTGATCGCGACCAAGCCAGCCACCGCGCCGCTCGCCGCGCCCAGAACCGTGGGCTTGCCGGAAACCAGCCATTCCGCGCCCATCCAACCCAGGGCGGCGGCGGCCGCGCCAGCATGAGTGGCGACAAAGGCTGAGACTGCGAGTCCATTGGCGGCCAGCGCACTGCCGGCGTTGAACCCGAACCATCCAAACCACAGCAACCCCGCGCCCGCCAGAGTCAGGGTCAGGTTGTGCGGCGGCATCGGTTCGCGCAGGTAGCCGCGCCGCTTTCCGATCAACCATGCGGTCGCCAGTGCGGATATGCCGGACGAGATATGCACCACCGTACCGCCTGCAAAATCCAGCGCCCCCAGATGATGCAGCCAGCCCTCGGGCGCCCATACCCAATGAGCCAGCGGATCGTAAATGAGGGTGGTCCACAGCAGACTGAACACGAAAAAGCCCTTGAACGAGATGCGCTCGGCAAAGGCTCCGCTGATCAGGGCCGGCGTGATGACGGCGAACATGCACTGGAAGATCATGTAGGCCTGATGCGGGATGGTCGCGGAGTAAGCGGGATTCGGCAAGCTCGCGCTGACGCCATGCAGTCCTATCCATCCGAGACCGCCGATCAAAGCCGTCCCCGGTGAAAAAGCGAGGCTATAGCCGAAAAGTATCCACTGCACCGACACCATCGCGGCCAGAATGAAACTGTGCATCAGGGTGGATAACACATTTTTGCGCCGCACCATCCCGCCGTAAAACAGCGCGAGACCGGGCGCGGTCATCAGCAGCACCATCGCAGCCGAGATCAAGGTCCAGCAGGTATCCGCACCGCTTATTTTCGCCGTCTGATCGGCGGCAAACACTGGTTGACTTCCGATCAGCAGGCCGACGATTGCGATTGAAAACAGGGATGTAAAACTTCGCAGCGATCTGGGCATCGAACATTCCTCAGAAAATAAAAAATTAGTGCGCCGCACACTCGCGGCGGCGTCGCGCATCTTTGTGACAGAAGCGGAATCGAGAGACAAGAACCAGTCAGTTACGCACCGCATGCGCGCGAAGTAGCGCAAGCGCTGCTGGCGTGAGAGTGAAACTTCAGCTCTCGATTGAAGCGGTCATTGTCCCGACGCGATCATTCGGCCGCTTTGGGCTGGCCGGACGGAGCTGGATTCGTGGCCGCCTGACTGGCTGCGGGCGACGGTTGAGTGGGTTTGATCTCGTTAAGTATCTGAGTGGCGTGCAGGCCCGGATCGACTTTCGGGTAAACCTTGATGATCCTGCCCTGTTCGTCGATTACATAGGTTATCCGCCGATCCAATCCCAATATCGGGATACCATTGGCCGCCCCATAAGCACTGGCGATTTTCTTGTCCGGATCGAGCAGCAGCGGAAACGGGATTGAATATTTCTTGATGAAAGCCTTGTGCGAATCGGCCGATTGGACACTGCATCCGAGCACCACGATGCCCGCCTGCCGATAGCGCGCGTAACCGTCGCGAAAGGCGCACGCCTCCTTGGTGCATCCGGGCGTATTGTCCTTCGGATAAAAATAAAGAATCACTTTTTTGCCGCGAAAATCCGAGAGCTTGACCGGTTGGACCTGATCTCCCTGCACCATCTCGGTGGAAAATTGAGGGGCGCTCTCGCCTTCTTTCAGCAGGGCAGCGCGGGCCACCCCCGGTTTCATCAGCAGTGGGATGATTGCCGCGCCGATAATCAGAAGTATTCCGATGACGGTCAAGGTCATTTTCATGGCGGGCTCCATTGGGCCATTAGACGTAATAAAGCCATTCCTGGTAACGCGCATCCTGTCCTTTAAGCGCGGCCTGAAACATCTCCTGCAACTTGACGGTTATCGGTCCCGGACGCCCGGATCCAATCTGCCGATCGTCAACCTCGCGGACCGGCGTAACCTCGGCCGCGGTGCCGGTCATAAATACCTCATCCGAAATGTAAACCGCATCGCGTGGGAAAAGTTCCTCACGGACTTCGATTCCGGCGCCATGCAACATCCGCATGACTGCATCGCGCGTGATACCCGGCAGGATCGAGTTGACCGGCGGAGTTCTGACCTTGCCATCGCGAACGATGAAGATGTTCTCGCCGCTGCCCTCCGCCACGTAACCCTGAACATCGAGCAGCAACGCTTCGTCATATCCATTACGGCGCGCCTCGTAACCGGCCAAAATCGAGTTGATATACTGGCCGGAAGCCTTCGCATGCGGCATCAGTGAATTAGGATGGAACCGCACGAATGACGAGGTTTTGAGCCGAACGCCCAGCTTGACGCTGTCTTCTCCCAGGTAGGCGCCCCACGGCCAGGCCGCAATCGCGACGCGAACCTTGTTGCCGCGCGCCGACAAGCCCATCTCACCCTCGCCATAGAAAGCGATCGGACGGATGTAACATTCCGCGAGCCGGTTGACCCGCACCACCTCGGCCGCGGCTTTGAGCAGTTCTTCCTGCGCATAGGGGATTTTCATTTCGAGTATCAGGCCCGACTCGATCAGCCGGCGGATATGTTCGCGGCCACGAAAAATTGCAGAACGGCCATCGACGCAGCGGTAGACGCGCATTCCTTCGAACACCGCCAGGCCGTAATGCAGGCTGTGAGTAAGGACATGTACGTTGGCTTCGTCATATGGAACCATCGCACCGTCCATCCAGATTTTGTCAGTACGCAAGCTGCTGGCTGCCAAGGGCTATCATCCTCACTGGAAGGGAGTTACGCGCGGTGATGCGACCGATGTGTTTCCCGTCAGGGAAATTAGTGGATAGGTCATTGCGGAACAAGCCATCAGTAGCGTGCGCCCCGGCCGGCTAATCCGGATCCTTTACGCCAAGCCGGGCGGGGCTAGCGCTCAAGGCAATTGCCGTGTCGGATGCGGTATCGATCGCCGCAGCACTTGAGAGCGATGGTGCGCCGCTCACGACCATCATCGATGGCTGACGCCGCCGCCTTCTGCGCCGGCGTTTACGCGCAGGCGATACCGGATGGGCCGTCATCGTCGTCAGCAAACGATCGAGCTCGGCTGAGGCCGCGCCATAGTTCGGCGCCATCAGCTCGTAGAACGCCAACGCCTCTGCGAAATAGGGCCGCCGCGCCATGCGCAAGGTGCTGCGCGTGGGATGCAGCAGGCGCGGGAACGATTCCAGGATCAGGCGCATCCGCTCAGTATCGCCGCGGGCATACCCGCGCAGGCGCAAGTCGGTTAACAAATCCTGCATCCCGCCCGGCGCACGGAAAAGCGGCGATTTGAGGAAGAGATCAAGATACAACGCCGCCAGCACCAGCGCTCGATCCGCCGCGGCGCCGGTGCCGATCGCCCGTTCGAGCGCGGCCAGATTATGCGCTGTGCGCAGT
>DAHVFB010000091.1 GCA_027317185.1 Deltaproteobacteria bacterium | reverse complement strand
TGAAGCAATGGATCAGAGAATGGGAGCGTGCCCGCCAACGGAAATGGGATGTAGATATTTCAAACTGAACCAGAACCGGCGCGTTGGATGTTTGGCTTTTGGCCATCCCGATTTGGTAACCTTCCCAGCCGGAGGAGCACATCATGCCCGTACCGGCAGTCGAGATCGTCGAGGTTTCGCCGCGCGACGGCCTTCAGAACGAGGGCACCACGCTGTCCGCTGCACTCAAGGTGGAACTTATCGCACGCGCGGTGGCGGCGGGGGTTCGCCGGATCGAGGCGGTCTCGTTCGTCAATCCCAAACGGGTGCCGCAGATGGCCGATGCGGAACAGGTGATGGCCGCAGTGCCGCGCGGCGCCGCCTCATATATCGGGTTGGTGCTCAACCGCCGCGGAATCGATCGCGCGATCAGCGCCGGCGTCTCGGAGATCAATTTTGTGGTAGTGGCGACCGAAACTTTCAGCCGCCGCAATCAGGGCGCCGGCACCTCTGAAATTCTCGCCGCCTGGGCCGAGGTGGCTCGCGCCGCAAGCGCCGCAAAGATTCCCTCCAGTGTCACGATCACCGCCGCTTTCGGGTGCCCGTTCGAAGGCGAGGTGCCGATCGCGCGGATAGTCGAGGTGGCGAAGCGTATCGCCGACCATTCGCCCGCCGAACTGGCGCTCGCCGACACGATCGGCGCTGCGTCGCCACGCGATGTCAGCGAGCGAATCGCCGCGGTGCGCGAGGCGGTGCCCGGAATCAGGCTGCGCTGCCATTTCCACAACACGCGCAACACCGGACTCGCGAATTCGTATGCCGCAGTCGAAAGCGGCGTCGCGGTGCTCGACGCCAGTATCGGCGGCATCGGCGGCTGTCCCTTCGCACCGGCGGCCACCGGTAACATCCCGACCGAAGACCTGGTTTATATGTTAGATCGGATGGGAATCGCGACCGGAGTTTCCATCCCCAAGCTAATCGACACCGCGCGCTGGCTGGAAACTCAACTGATGCGCGGGGTTCCGGGAATGCTGTCGAGGGCGGGTATATTTCCGCGCGCCGTATGAGCGCGCGCAGAGGGAACGCGGCGGTAACGCAATGGGATGCAGGTTAGGCGTCGATGTAGGCGGCACATTTACCGATCTTCTGCTGATCAACGAGAGCAACGGCGCGACCTTCCGCGCCAAGGTCCCCAGCACGCCCGGCGATCAGGCCGTGGGCGTGCTCGAAGGCATCCGCCGCATCTGTGCAGCGGCCGCGATCGCGCCGGGCGAGATCGCCGAGCTGATGCATGGCACGACGGTCGCCACCAATGCGATTCTCGAAGGCCGTGGAGCGCGCGTTGGCCTGATCGTAACCGACGGCTATCGCCAGGTGTTGCAGATTGCGCGCTCATACGTGCCCGGCGGACTCGGCGGATGGATCATCTGGACCAAGCCGGAGCCGCTGGCAGCGCTGGAAGACACCGTCGAGGTCAAGGAACGTATCGGCGTGCACGGCGAGGTGGTGCGGCCGTTGGAAGAGGCCAGCGTGGTCGCCGCGGTGCGTCAGCTCAAGCATCGCGCGGTGCGGTCGATTACCGTTTCGCTGATAAACTCCTTCGTCAACGACGCCCACGAGCGCCGCGTACGTGAGATCGCGGAACGCGAGATGCCCGGCGCGCCGGTCTCGATCTCATCGGAAATCCTGCCCGAGATGCGCGAGTACGAGCGCACACTGACCACGGTCGCAAATTCATATGTGCGGCCCACGGTAGCGCGCTATCTGGGCAGTCTTTCCCGCGAGCTCGCGCGCCGTGAAGTTGACGCGCGCCTCAAGGTGCTGCGTTCCGACGGCGGTCTGATGTCGTTCGAGGCGGCCGAACGGGCTCCCGTCAACTTGTTGATGAGCGGGCCGGCCGGCGGCGTGGCGGGCGCGGTGTGGGCGGCGCGGCAGGCCGGCTTCGACAATTTACTGACCTTCGACATGGGCGGCACTTCCACCGACGTTGCCCTGGTCGAGGCTGGCGAGCCGCGCGTGCGGCGCGAGACCCGCGCCGGCGACGTAACGGTGCGCGCCAGTTCGCTCGACGTGCGCACGATCGGCGCGGGCGGCGGATCGATCGCATCGGTGCCCGAGTTCACCCGCGCGCTACGGGTGGGACCGCGCAGCGCCGGCGCCGAGCCGGGACCGGCCGCTTACGGAAAAGGCGGCGTGGATCCCACTGTCACCGACGCTAACGTGACGCTGGGTTATCTGCCGTCCGGGTTGCTCGGCGGCGAGATGCAGCTCGATCGCGAGGCGGCGCGCGCGGCGGTGCAAAAGATCGCGGATGCGATGGGTATCGGGCTCGAGCATGCGGCCACCGGCATCATCGGCATCGTCAACGAAAATATGTTCGGCGCCCTGCGCCTGGTTTCGATCGAACAGGGCTACGACCCGCGCGATTTCGCGCTGGTGGCGTTCGGCGGGGCCGGCCCGCTGCATGCGAATGCGCTGGGCCTGCTGCTCGGATGCTGGCCGGTGATCATCCCGCCGAGCCCAGGCGTGCTGTGCGCCTATGGCGACGCCACCACTCGCACCCGCAACGAGGCGGCGCGGACGTTCATCCGCCGTTTCAAGGATACTTCCAATGCCGAGGTTGGGCGCATGCTCGGCACGTTGGCGGAAACCGCCGCCGCCGCGCTCGATGCCGAAGGCGTCCCGCGCGCCGATCAGTCGGTCGTATACCAGGTAGACGTGCGCTATCACGGCCAGGGTTTCGAGCTTCCAATCAACGTGGAGATCGAAACTTTTGCGGCCGGCGGAATCGACGCGGTGGAACGCAGCTTCGACGAGGCCCATCGGCGGCTGTTCACCTTCGCGCTCGAAGTCGAGCACGAGTTCGTCAACCTGCGCGCGATCGTTCAGGGCCGCGCTCCGGTGGTTCGCCCTAACATTGTCGCGGAGGGCGATGGCGGCTCATCGGCGGCTAAGATCGGCGATACGCCGGTCTGGATCGAGGGTGGCCGCGCCGACGCTGCGTTGTACGATCGGGCAAAACTAAAGGCCAACAATCGTATTCGCGGCCCAGCGATCGTCACCGAATTCGACGCCACCACGCTGATTCTCCCCGGCTGCGAGGGCCAGGTGGATCGGTTCGGAAACATCCTGATTAAACCGATCAGCCGCTGAGAGGATCGCAGATGGCAAAAGCGCACATCATCCAGAAGGATCAGCCGTTCAATCAAGTCGATATCGATCCGATCACCCTCGACATCATCGAGAGCGCGCTGCGCAACGCGCGCTTCGAGATGGACACGGTGCTGTTTCGCACTGCGATCTCGCCGGGAATTCGCGAGCAGCATGACGAGTTTCCGCTGATTGCCGATCGCGAGGGCCGGATGGTGGTCGGTCAGTTCGGCTCGTTCATTTCGGGTTTTCTCGATTCCTACGAGGGCACGATCGAGGAAGGCGACGTCATTCTGCTATCCGATCCCTACAAATGCGCCGGCGCGATCAGCCATGCGAATGACTGGCTGGTGCTGCAGCCGATCTTCCATGGCGGACGGCTGGTCGGATGGGCCGCGATGCTGGGCCATATGACCGATGTCGGCGGCAAGGTGCCGGGCAGTCTGCCGACCGACGCCACCTCGATTTTCGAGGAGGGCGTGATAATTCCACCGGTCAAGCTCTATCGGCGCGGCGTGATGCAGGAAGAGGTCCAGACCGTGATTCTCAACCAGGTGCGGCTGCCGCATTGGAATCGATCGGACCTCAATGGGATCGTGGCCGCCTGCCGCACCGCGGAGCGGCGCGTGATCGAGATGTGCGATCGATTCGGCGTCGATACCTTTGTCGGCGCGCTCGACGCCGCGCTCGAACGCAACCGCCGGGCGATGGCCGAGCTGATCAAGCGCACGATTCCCGAGGAGGAACTGAGCTTCGAGGACTACATCTGCGACGACGGCCGGGGCTTCGGACCATACAAGCTGAAATGCACCATGCGCCGGGAGGGCGAACGCGTGATGGTCGATTGGACCGGCACCGATCCGCAGTCCGCCAGTTCGATCAACTTCTACCTCAACGAAAACATGTTCAAGATGTTTTTCGGAATCTACATGATCATGGTGTTCGATCCGCAGATCCTCTACAACGACGGCTTTTATCCGCTGGTCGAGGTGAAGATTCCCGAAGGCACGCTGCTCAAGCCGCGCTATCCGGCGGCGCTCTCATGCCGTACCCACGGACTGGGCCGGGTGTTCGACGTGCTCGGCGGATTGTTGGGCCAACGCCAGCCCGAATTTTTAAACGCAGCGGGATTTTCGTCGTCGCCCCATCTGATGTACTCGGGCTACGATAGCAAGGGCGACTGGTATCAGCTTTATCAAATCGGCTTCGGCGGAATTCCCGGACGGCCGGTGGGTGACGGCCCCGACGGGCATTCGCTGTGGCCGTCGTTCTCTAACGTCCCCAATGAATTTCTGGAAGCCTACTTCCCGCTGCGTATCGAACGCTATGAAACGGTGCCGGACAGCGGCGGTCCGGGGTTGCATCGCGGCGGCAACGGCATCGATGTGGTGTACTGTTTTCTCGCCGAGGGTGAAATTTCGATTCACGACGATCGATGGTTCACCTATCCGTGGGGCGTTAATGGCGGACTGCCGGGCGCGCGCAGCAAAAAAATTCTGATCCGCACTGACGGCTCGACCGAATCCGTCCCCTCCAAATGCGATCACGTGCGGGTGCATCCGAACGACCTGCTGCACTACGTCACCTGGGGCGGCGGCGGATGGGGCGACCCGCTGATGCGCGACCCAGCGCTGGTGGCGAAAGAGATCGAACGGGGCCTGGTGACGATCGCGGGCGCGCGCCGCTATGGGGTAGTGGTCGAGCCGGACGGAGGCTTGAATGAGTCCGCCACCGGCAAACTGCGCGCGCAGATGAAATCGCAGCGCGGCCAGTCCGCGGTCTTCAACTACGGACCCCCGCTGAGCGAGTTGCGCGCGCGATGTCTCGAGGAAACCGGGCTGCCCGCGCCCCAGCCACCAATCTTCAGCCGCTAAGGGATATCTACAAAGCCTCTGTGTCATTCTGAACGGAGTCCGCGCAACGAAGCATCCCGGAATTTTCGGCTGCGCTCAGAATGCCAGCGTGAGAGCTGGCGCGGGCCCTAATCTCATAGCCGAATGACCGGTTTGGCCCATGAGGTGGGCTGGGAATAGCGCAGGAAGCGGCGCGTCTAGTCGTGGAGCACGAGGATTGCGGATTGGTCGGCGCGGCTGGCGAAGTAGTCGCATACCTCACCGGTCAGCCGCTCCAGATCGCGTTCATCGACCGGCCAGACCCGCGAGTCATGCAGCACGCCGTCGGTCATCCTGATCTCAACGCTGCGAACCGGCCATTCAGTCATTTCAATGAAACGCCGAATGGTAATTTGGGGAGCAGATTGAGAAGCTCGTAAAAGCATCAGCATCGCACTGGCCATCGCTCTCCCTCCCTTGGTCATCAAAATGATGGCGGTATAGGTGCGCAGCGTAACACAACAAGTGCTTCGGTTAGCTATGCAGCGTGTTCCGAGGATTACGCTTTAGTTAAATTGTGCAGCCGCACAAATCCATATAAATACGTTGAGGCACCCGCGCTTTTGGCTGCGGCGGTGAGGATTTGACCATGCGGCGCGCATTTCAGTTTTTTTAGCTGCCGGGCCTGCGGCCCGGACAGCCGGCATGGGCGGAGAATAGACGCGATGCAACGCATCCTGATCCTCGACGACGAACCTGACATGCTGGAGAACTGCCAGCGTATTCTGAGCGCTGCCGGCTATGAATGCCTCACCACGACCGAACCGGCGGCCGCGCTGAATCTGATCGAAAATGAACGCCCGGACCTGTTGTTGACCGACCTGCGAATGCCAGGCATGAGCGGGTTGGAGATTCTCAAGCACGCGCGCGCGATAGATCCGCAGCGGCCGGTCATCATGCTGACCGCCTTCGCGACGATCGAATCCGCCGTCGAGGCGATGAAAGCTGGCGCCTTCCACTATCTGGCCAAGCCGTTCACGATGGACCAGCTCAAGTTGACCGTCGAACGCGCCATGGAGCAGCGGCGGCTCGCGATCGAGAACAGCAATCTGCGCCAGCAACTGCGTGGCGTGTTCGGTTTTGAAAATATCACCGGCGGAAGCACGGCGCTCCAGCAGGTGTTGGAGTTGGTGCGCAAAACTGCGCGATCCGACGCCAATGTCCTGGTGTTGGGCGAATCGGGCACTGGCAAAGAGCTGATCGCACGCGCCATCCACGCGAATAGCGAACGCGCGACGCAGCCGTTCGTGCCGGTCGATTGCGCTTCATTACCCGAGAATCTGCTCGAATCCGAATTGTTCGGGCATGAGCGCGGCGCTTTCACCGGCGCGATGAACGCAAAGCCGGGTCTGATGGAGTTGGCCGACAAAGGAACGCTCTTCCTCGATGAAATCGGCGAACTGCCGGCCGGTCTGCAATCCAAACTTCTGCGTGCGTTGCAGGAACGCGAGATCCGCCGGGTTGGCGGCACCCGTCAGTTGCCATTGGATATTCGCGTGGTCTCGGCCACTAACCGCAATCTCAAGACCTTGATCCCCGAGGGGGGATTTCGCGAGGATTTATATTATCGCATCAATGTGATCGACATACCCCTGCCCCCGCTGCGCGAGCGCACTGGCGACGTGATGTTGCTGGCGCACTTTTTCCTGAAGAAATTCACGGCCAGGACGCAGGTCAAAATCATCGGTTTCGAGCCTGAAGTGATGCTCGCTCTGGAAGCCCATCTATGGCCCGGCAATGTGCGCGAGTTGCAAAATGTGATTGAGCGCGCGTGTGCGCTGGCTGACGGCGATCGGATTGCGTTGCGCGATTTACCGGAGCATCTGCGCATGCCATCGCAGGCCAGCGAGGCGGCATCGCCACCCGATTTAGGGGCGCGGTTAACGCTCAAGGAGGCCAAGGAACGCTGGGTTAACCAGCTCGAATCGGCTTACGTAACCGACGTGCTCAAACGCGAAGGCGGCAACGTGTCGCAAGCCGCCCGCACAGCCGGAATCGATCGCAAGACCCTCCACCGCCTACTGCACAAACACAGCATCCGCTAGTTCGATAGTGTGGCATCGGCGCGACACCTGGGCAGGTCTCGCGCCCTAAGCTGCCTCAGGTGGGAGCGCTATCTGGAACCTTACTGCCTTGGGATCGCGAGGGCGTTGCGCACTGCTTGCATCAGATCGTTGGTCATGAATGGCTTGCGCAGATAAGCCTTGACTCCAGCCTCGGAAGCCGCCTGCGCCATGTCCGCAGTATGATACCCGGTCATCATGATCACCGGGATTCCGGGGCTGTTTTCGTTGGCGTGACGCAGGATTCCGAATCCATCGCCATGCGGAAGGTTGAAATCGGTGACCACCAGATCGGGCTGTTCACTATCGATCAGCTCGATCGCTTCCGGACCGTCGAAAGCTCTTAGACAAACATGTCCCAAGCCCTCGATCAGGCGCGCGCAAGTGTCCACCAGATCCAACTCGTCATCCACCACCAGAACCTTCAAGGCCATCACAGGTACCAGCTTTATCTGTAAGCAAACATCGTACCGTTTGAAACCCCATTCATGAGCGGCCCGCTTGTGGAATCGCAATTGGATCAGGCGTCTGTTCCGGCTCGGTGCGAAGCGCAGGCAGGGTGACGATGAAAATTGTTCCTTGACCCACCTGCGACTTTACTTCAATTGTCCCGCCATGCTCGCGGCCCGCGCGTTTGCTTAACCATAAGCCTAATCCGGTGCCGGTGCTCTTGGTGGTATAGAACAGGTCGAAGATTTTAGCAGCGGCATCGTCAGGAATCCCGTTGCCGGTATCCTCGACCGTCAATCGGACCGCCTGCGGCTGAGCGGCGGAGCAGGTTTTCATTCTAATGATGCCGCCGGCGGGCATCGCCTCGCGTGCGTTACTGAGCAGATTGGTCAGCACCTGAGACAGAGCGGTATGATCCCCAGAGACCGGCGGGAGCTGCGGGTCCAGCGCCGTCTCAATCTGAATGCCGTCGCGCGCGGTCTGTTCGCGAAACAGCAGCATGATTTCATTCACCAGATCATTCAGATTAAGCGGCTTATGACTCTTCTGCGGAGTGCGCGCCAGGGTCAGCAGTTCGGTGGCCACGCGGCTGGCGCGATGAGCGTTGCGATGAATCACCTGCAGATCGTTCAGCAGCTGATCGGGTAGTCCTCGATTCGATGCTTCAGCGATCACCAGCTCGGCGCGAGCCGAGATAATCGCGAGCGGATTATTGAGTTCGTGCGCCACCCCGGCGGCAACCGTCCCGATCGCGGCCATCGCCTCACTGCGCCTGGATTGGAATTCCAACTGGCGCCGCTCGGTGACATCGGTGATGTAGCCGGTCACGATGCCGCCCTGTCTGGTCGCGAAATAACTGAGACTCACTTCGATCGGGAACTCGCTGCCGTCTTTGCGGCGGCCCACCGGATCGCGGCCAAAACCCATCGGGCGCGAAATCGGAGCGCGCATGTACTCTGCACGATAGCCGCCGTGCTGGCCGCGCAGCCGTTCGGGCGCCAGCATCTCGATTGGCTGGCCGATCAACTCCGGCTCCGTATAACCGAACATCTGTACGACCTTGGCGTTGGCATCGACGATTCGGCCCTGGGAATCGACTACAATCAGCCCTTCGGCGGCGGAATTGAAGTATGCCCTGATACGGGCGGCGCTTTCATTCTCCGCAGCGCGGGATTGCTCGATTACGATGCGGTTCTCGCGCACCACGATATAGCTCAGGACCGCGGTGATGGCGATAAAGATCAAGCGATCGACCGCGATCGGAAAGAACGCGAAATTTAGTTGGATTACATCGGAGACGCCAACCCATAAACCGCCGACGATCACGTAGATCAGAACCAGCCGCAACGGTCTGCTGTACCATTCCGATCCTGGCGGACGGGCGGAATCGAAAGTCATCAATGGGCCCAATCTCCTCCAAAAACCAGCCGATCAAGCCGGAACGCATTGGCGTGCGTCCGCGTTGGTGTCGTAGACCTACATGATTAAGCAGCCGCGGACCAGACGCGGGCAGCTTCGAAAATGAATTGCGAAGGAAAATTCAAATTTCCGCCAAGGGTGCTGATCGGCATGCCATCGATTGGCTAAAATGACCCCGATGACTGCAAGTGAAGCCGTTTCGCACGAATCTTTTAGAAAGACAACTAACTGGTCCGGTTTTTTTTCGCGCAACCTGCCGCCCCAACTGGCCGGGCTGTATGAACTCGCTATCGACCTGCGCTGGAGCTGGAATCATGGAGCCGATGCGCTGTGGGGATTCGCCGATCGCCAGCTATGGAACGCGACCCAAAACCCCTGGTTGATCCTGCAAAGCCTGCCGCAGGCGCGTATCGACGAATTGGCGGCGACCCCCGGCTTTGTCGAACAAGTGGGCCAGCAGGTGGCGGCGCGCGCCGAATATCTCGCTCGCAGCACCTGGTTTTCCGAGCATCACGCCAACGCCGGAATACGTCCGGTCGCTTATTTCAGCATGGAGTTCGGACTGAGCGAGGCGCTGCCGATCTACTCGGGCGGATTGGGTATTTTAGCCGGCGATCATTTAAAAACGGCGAGCGATCTGGGCGTGCCGCTGATCGGCATTGGGCTGCTCTATCAACAGGGATACTTCCGGCAGGCGATCGATGCCGAGGGTAACCAGCGCGAACTTTATCCTTACAATGAACCCGCGATGCTGCCGGTGACGCCGGTTTCCGACGGCCAAGGCGGATGGCTGCGGATCGAGATTCGGATGCCGGGCCGGCCTCTACGGCTGCGCGTGTGGAAGGTGACCGTCGGCCGCATCTCGCTTTATCTTTTGGACAGTAACGATCCGCTGAACACGCCGGGCGATCGCGGCATCACGGCCGAGCTTTACGGCGGTGGTACCGAGATGCGGCTTCAGCAGGATATCGTGCTGGGAATGGGCGGATGGCGGCTGGTCGAGCGCCTCAATCCCGCCTGCCAGGTCTGTCATCTAAACGAAGGACACGGCGCGTTCGCCGTCCTTGAGCGCGCGCGCAGCTTCATGATGCGCAGCGGGCGAACGTTCGAGGTGGCGCTGCGGGCGACTCGCGCGGGAAACATTTTTACGACGCATACGCCGGTCTCGGCGGGCTTCGACCGCTTCGCGCCCGAGCTGCTCGCGATCTACGTGAGTGCCTACGCAGCGCGCCTGGGGATCAGTCCCAAGCTGCTGCTGGGATTAGGACGCGCCAATCCCGATGACGATCTCGAACCGTTCGGCATGGCCTACCTGGCGATGCGCGGTTCGCGCTGGATCAACGGTGTAAGCCGGCTGCATGGCGAGGTCAGCAAGCGCATCTTCGCCCCGTTGTTCCCACGCTGGCCCGAGCGCGAAGTGCCGGTCGGCCATGTCACCAATGGCGTGCATATGCCGACCTGGGACTCGGCGGGCGCCGATAGTTTCTGGACCGCGGCTTGCGGAAAAGCGCGATGGGTAGGGACGCTGGACAATATGGATGAAAAGCTGCGCTCCACCGAGGATGAGACCTTGTGGCAGTTTCGCGAGCGCGAGCGCGATCAATTGGTCAGAAAACTACGGATTCGATTGCAACGGCAAACGGCGGCCGAAGGTGGCGATCCGGCGGCGATCGCCGCATGCGCGCAAAAACTGGATCCGTCCGCTCTGACCATCGGTTTTGCGCGCCGTTTTACCGGCTATAAACGGCCCACGCTGATGTTGCGCGATATAGAGCGGCTGTCCCGCCTTCTAACCAATCCACGCTATCCGGTGCAACTGGTGGTCGCCGGCAAAGCTCATCCGCGCGATCTCGAAGGCAAACGGATGGTACGCGAATGGATGGAATTCACGCGGCGGCCCGAGATCGCTGCGCGCGCGGTGTTCATCGAGGATTACAACATGGCGATTGCCGCGGAATTGGTCCAGGGCGTGGACCTGTGGGTCAATAATCCTTTGCGGCCGTGGGAGGCCTGCGGCACCAGCGGCATGAAGGTGCTGGTCAACGGCGGGCTCAACTTCTCGGAACTCGACGGCTGGTGGGCGGAGGCCTACGCGCCGGAATACGGATGGAAAATTGGCGACGGCAGCGAGCACGCGCAGGATCCGGAATGGGACCGGGCCGAGGCCGGGGCGTTCTACCATACGCTTGAGACCGAAGTGTTACCGGCCTTCTACGATCGCGACCAACGGGGCATCCCGGCCGCCTGGATCGCCCGCATACGCAACAGCATGCGCAACCTGGCGCCCCGGTTCTCGAGTAATCGGATGCTGCGGGAGTATACCGAACGCTACTATCTGCCAGGCGCGGCGGCCAGCGATCGTCGTACCGCGGAACAGGGCGCGCTCGCCGTCGATCTTGAAACATGGGCGCGATCGCTCGATCAAGGATGGTCGAGTCTGAGTCTGGGTCCGCTCCATAGTAAGCCGCGGGATGGCGGTATCGAAATTAGCGTGCAGGTGCTGCTCGGCGAAATCGACGCCAACTCAATCCAGGTGGAACTGTACGCCGAACCCAACGGCATGGAAGGTCAGGTGTACCCGATGCGCTATGTGGGCGATGCCGATGGCCGTGGGCATGCGACCTTCAGCGCAATCATCCCCGGCAGCCGGCCCGTCGGCGATTTTACCCCCCGCATCGTCCCGGCCCATGCGGAAGCGGCCATTCCATTAGAGGACCAGCACATCCTATGGGGCGCCTGATGCGCCGGCGCGATGCGTAGCCGTCACCAGGCGCGCCGCTGCTTTGGCGATGTACTGCTCCTCATCAACCGGAATCACCATAATCTTTATGGGTGATCGATCGGCGCTTATCCGCCGTTCGCGGCCATCGGCCTGCACGTTGAGCGCCGGATCGAGTTCGAGACCGATCGTTTTTAACGGCTCGCAGATTTTCGCCCGCACGTCCGCCGCGTGCTCACCGATACCGCCGCCAAACACGATTGCATCTACCGATCCCAGCGCGGCCCGATAGGCGCCGAGATATTTTCGAATCCGGTAACAAAACATTTCAATTGCGAGCACCGCATCGCGATTTCCCGCTTTCGCCGCCGCCTCGACCGCGCGCAGGTCGCCTGAAATTCCGGAAACGCCCAGCAGACCCGAATTGTGGTTCAATATCTCCTCCACCTTCGATGCCGCAAGGTTTTCGTGGGTGGACAAAAAACTTACGATGGCGGGATCGAGATCGCCGCTGCGCGTCGCCATCATCAATCCTTCGAGCGGCGTCAGACCCATCGAAGTGTCGATGGACTGACCATTTCGAATCGCGGCCACCGAGCATCCCGCCCCCAGTTGCAGGGTGATCAGGTTGACTCCGGCGTTTTTTCCTTCGAGTTCGGCGTATCGTTCAACCATCCAGGCGTGAGCGATGCCATGGAAACCATAACGGCGGATCCGATGGCGCGCCGCGAGCGCTCGCGGGATTGCATACTCGCGTGCGTAGTCCGGAATGGTCTGATGGAAAAATGTGTCGGCAACGATCACGCACGGCAGATGCGGCAGACGCCCGGAAACAGCGCGCAGCGTGCCGAGGCTCACAGGATTGTGCAGTGGCGCGAATACCGAGGCCGCTTCGATGGCGTCAAGCACTGAGGCAGTCGCGATCGCGGGCGCGGCCAAATCGGGGCCGCCATGAACAATCCGATGCGCGACCGCATCCGCCCGCAGGGGTTGACCGGAAGTGATCGATTCGAGCCAGTCGATTGCTTCCAGCGCCGCGGCCGCATGGTCGTGCGGCGACTCGGCATGTTCCGATCGCGTGCCGTTCGAATCGATCAACACGCGCCGTCCAAGCCCACCGATACCCTCGAACGTTCCGCGGCCAATCGTCTTAAGCCTGCGGCCCGCCCCGGCATCGAGTTCGATCAATTCGAATTTAAGCGATGAACTGCCGCAATTGAAAACCAGCACTCTCATGATCGCGACCTATCGTCGAAGCAGGTTATCGGGTGGCATAGGGAACAGCTTAGCAACCCGCAAATCCCATTTCAGGTTGTCACTATCCAGCTTACGGAACACTACCGCGCATTTTATGATTCCAACTTCGACACTTTGCGCACCTCAGCACAGGGTAGGAATCCAAATGGGGGGCTGTAAACCGGGTTCAATTGATGCTAGAGGTTTCTTCGGGGGCACCGCTTGGGGGGCGGGGTGCGACCGCTGGATGATGCGGGAGGTGGTTGCGATGGTGGTAGCGGTATCGGCTGACGAAGCCCTTTTCATGAGTCTTTCCAACGCCATACCCGGTCAACTGCCGGTGATGCAGTGCCAGCACGCGGGCGTTGCCTTTGAGGCGCTGGCGACCGGCACTGCCCGTTTGGTGGTGATCGATGACGACATTCTCGCCACCGGATTCTGCCATGCGCTGATCGGGGGAGCCCGGCAGTTCGCGCCTGACGCAAAGATAATCTACGTCACCAGCCACCATACCAAATGGCGCGAAGCTGAAGCCCGCAACGCTGGCGTGCACTTCTACGCAGTCAAGCCGGTCGACGGCGAACTATTGAGCCGCGTCGCCCGCGCATTGATGGAAACCACGCCACATCGCGCCGCAGCGTAAGTCGACGGCTAACGCGGCCGTCAGCCTCCGACGCATGCAGTTTCGGGTGCGGCCTACCTCTCCTGAGAAACATTCCTTCCTACTTTTCTTCCCTCGCAAACGAGCGGGAAGAAGACCGAAAAGGCGCTACTGGCGATCAGAAGCGCAACAGAAAGCGGATATTGCCGAAACGCACTTCGCTGCCATTCCTGGCGATCGTGCTGCCATGCACCGGCTGGCCATCGACGAAGCTGCCATTGGTGGAACCGAGATCGGTTAATTCGTAAGCGCCATCGCGACGCATCAAACGGGCATGCGCACGTGAAACACTGGTGTGCGGGATCACCAAATCATTATCTTCGCCACGGCCGACGGAGACCTCATCCTTGAGCAGATTGAACTCGGCGGGGATCGGATCGATCGGATCGAGGGCGGTGAGCCGCGCCATAGGATGATTGGATTGCATGGCGGCGGCCGCGGATGGCCGCACCGGTACCGGCGCCGGCGGCGGCCTCGATGGAGCGCCGGAAGGCGGCTGAGCGCGCCCGGCATTGCCGAGCGAGACCCGGGGCAGTGGAGCCTGCGCTTGCGCTTCGACGATCGCCTTCAGTTCCTCGGTTGAAACTCCAAAGCGCATCCGCGAAAGACCGAACAGCCCGAGGATAGCGATCAGCGGGACCGCCAGGTTCCACCAGTCGAAGGCCAACTGGTCAAGCCCCGTGCCGCCGGCGTTAGTGCCCGCCGTACCCCCGTCCTCCGGTACGTTGATCGCCGCGCCGCCGATTCCTCGTACCTGATACGAAGTATCCGCGGTAGCGGTCTGGCCCTGATAATCGACCTTCAACTCGACGCTACGGTTGGTGCCATCCTCGATCGGGCGCGGCGTCCTGTATGTCAACGAGTATTGCGTGGCGATCGAGTGACCAAGCTCGCGCACCAGTTCGGAAAAGTGGCCCTCCTCGGTGACGATATTGTACGAGCGCCCATGCGTGGCCTGAACGATCTCGGCATACTCCGGCGCGATGAATGGCGGCGGCACCACCGCGTACAACGTGATGCCGTTCTTTTCGAGCGTCGCGGCCACCTTGCTGCCGGTAAGATCGGTTACGTCGGCATTGCGGTCGGGATGATGATTCCAGAAGGCGGCATCATGTTCGCTATGCGCCGATCCGTCGCCCGCATGATGCGGCGGCGCGTCGGTAACCAGAATCATGATTACCTGCGCGTCCGGCCGGAACGGAAAACTGGCGGCATAGGAGAGCGCGTCGAGTTGGTCTTCGGGAATATCGCCGCCACCGCCTGCGTGCAGCGATCCGACCCAGGTGATGAATTCGTTCACATTCGAGGTCAGCTTGTCGCGATAGGCGCAATTGCAATCGGCATATTTGGAAACGACGTAATCCTCGAAAGTTACCAAACCAAGGCGGTAATCGCGATTATTGGACTGCAGATCGCGGGCAAAGGAGATCATGTTCTGCTTGACTGCATCGATGTACGGTTGCATCGATTCGGTCACGTCCATCACAAACACAATATCGACCGGACGGCCCTGGCCGACGCCGCGAAAATCAACGATTTTCGCGGGCTTGCCATCCTCGAACACCTGCACGTTATCCGGCCTGAGATTACCGACCGGTTGCCCGTTCTGATCCGTCAGTCCGAAATCGAGCTGCACGCCACCGTCGCTATCAAAATGCTGCAGGCCGGGATTGCCCACCGACAGCTTCATATCCGCCGCCCCGGCGCGTGCACCGACCGCGATCGACATCAATATCAACAGTGCAACTGTGGCGCAGAACCGTGCTCTTCTCACCATGAATGTTCGATTATTCCAAATCTCGCCGCAGCGCCACGAGGAACCGCTGGAGCCTTCGTCATTTGTCCGTTGCTTGCCTTCACGCCCCGGTTAGGTTATCCCAAACGCTAGCCTAATTCTGCCAAAACGGACTACGAGTGAACTTTCGATCAGCTTCTGTCGCCGCTGTTGCTCTCGCCGCGCCCATTCTCATGATAATCGGTCTGTTGCTGCCGTTTGGCTGCGGATCGTATAGCAGCCCGGTCAGACCGTCACCGCAGCCCACGTTGGGACTGATTGAGGTGGGGCTTGTCCAGGGTCCCGCGACCTCCCTGGCGTCGTCCGCGGCATACCAGAACATCCTGCTCAACGTCGTTTCGATTAGGCTGAATCGCGCCAAAAACGCGACCGGCGCCAATGGGAATTGGGTCGTGATACCGGCGCCCACCGGCGTCGGACGGCCAGTCCCCGGCCTGATCAGCACCGCCTTTTCCGCCGGCGGTTCGTTTTTTAACATCATCAGTAATCCATATACCAACCCCGGCCGCAGCGAGATCCAAATCGATCTGAACAATCTTCAGAATACGGTGCAGCTCTTCAACACTGCGCAGATTCCCGCTCAAATTTATAACACGGTTGAACTGGTGATCGATCCGGCCATCCCGGGCAACATCATTCCAAACTGTCCGAACATTTTCCCGGCGCCGATCGAAGGCTGCATCACGTACCCGCTTAAATTTGGCCCCAACCCCGTCGCACTGACAACCACCTCGATGGTTAATGTGGCTCCGCATACATTGACCAACCTGGTGGTCGAATTCACCCCGAACACTATAACTCCGCCATCGGGTAACGGCGGTCCTTACTCATTCTCGCCACAGATCTCGGTCGTGGCCAATGGCTCCAATGGCGCCAACCCGCTGATGGCGCTGGTCAGTGGAAAGGTGACCGGGATTCCGGCCGGCGCCCATGAAACGGTGACTGCGGAAACTTCCGGCACCGGCAATCTGATCGCGTCGGCCAAAGTGACCAGCGACGGCAGCTACACCATGCAATTGCCGGTCGACCCCAATGGCACGAGTTACGATTTCTTCGCGGCGGGCGATGGAGCGAGCTACGATATACAGCAACCCGCCCCACTGATCCGCGGTAATATCACTACGTTGCCGGACTTCACGGTCACCTCTCAGAAAACCGGATCGGTCTCCGGGGTCGTCTCCGGCACCATCGGCAACCATTGCAATCCCGCGCCGATCGTTGCCGCGACGATCGAAATCCTGACCTCGAGCAACGGTAGCGACTGCACCATCGTGCCGACGCCGGCCAGTTGCGTGGTGGTCGCCAGTACCGCTACCGATGGAACGGGAAGCTATCCATCGCCGGGCCGCACTGGAGTGCCGCAACCGTTCAATTTCCTGCCCGCGGCGACCGCCGGCACTTACGCGCTGCGAGTTTCCGCGGCCGGCTATGACACTGTGACCACCCACGTCGACAATTCCGCTGGTCCGGTCACCTGTCCGTCCGAGCCGAACGGCAAGTGCTCGTTCGATTTAACCACTGCACTCATAACCGGCACGGTTTCAATCTCACCGCCGCCGCCCGGTACCTCAGCTCAAATCCAGGTGTTCGCGGAGAATACCGGCACCAACGACATCGTGGGCGCGCTGCCCTTTCCGCTCCAGATTACCTCCTGCACCAATTCGGCATCCTGTACCGCGAG
>DAHVFB010000090.1 GCA_027317185.1 Deltaproteobacteria bacterium | reverse complement strand
CGCCCACGATGATGGGGCGCGTCTGATCGTCCAGCACCAGCGTTTCCAATCCCGAAACCACGCTGCGGGGCGCCGGCGCCGCAATCCGCGGCCGATGATGCCGCGCGGTCTCCGCCAGCATCCGAATGTGTTCGGGGCCGGTGCCGCAGCATCCGCCGACCAGATTGAGCCAGCCTTCCCCGATAAATCGTTCGACCTTCGCCGCCAACCCCGACGGAGTTTCGTGATAATGGCCGTCCTCGTCGGGTAATCCCGCATTCGGGACGCAGGCCACCGCAAAGCGGCTGATTTCCGCGAGCGTCCGCAGATGGTCGGTCATGAAGTCCGGCCCAGTCGCGCAGTTCAGGCCTATCCACAAAAGATCGCGATGCGCGAGCGAGACATAAAACGATTCGATGTCCTGCCCGGCCAGCAGCGTCCCCATGGTCTCGATTGTGCCCTGGACCGCCACGCCGGCTTCGACGCCGAGATGTTTTTGCGCACGATCGATCGCGAGCAGCCCCGCCTTCGCATTGAGCATGTCCTGCACGGTCTCGAGCAGCAGCACATCAACGCCGCCCTCGAGCAGCCCAAGCGCCTGTTCGTAATAGGAGTCAACCAACGCCTCGAAAGTGACGCCACCGGTGACCGAAATCGATTTGGTGGTCGGACCCATCGCGCCGATTACGAAGCGGGGCCATTCGTCGGTGCTGAAGCGGTCGGCAGTCTCGCGGGCCATCGTCGCCGCGCGCCGGTTGATCTCGTGAGCCTGATCGGCAAGACCGAACTCGGCGAGCACGATCGAGGTGGCGCCGAACGTATTGGTTTCGATCAGGTCGGCACCGGCCTTGAGGAAGCCCTCGTGCAGTCCGCGGATCAGGTCCGGTCGCGTAATGACGAGATATTCATTGCAACCCTCATAAACGGCTCCGCCGAAGTCGGTTGCATTCAAGTCGAGCGACTGAATCGAGGTGCCCAACGCGCCGTCGAGCACCAGGATGCGCTCGCGCAGGCGTTGCTGCAGCACCTCCAGTCGGGAGTGTAGTCGATCCATTAATAGCATGTTGGGCGAACCCTATCGCGGCGTCAATGACGAGAGATTGCAAAGATGGTCGGTGAACCATACTGTCACGGCATCTTTCTCATAATTATCAATAAAAAATAGCGATTTATGCTAAAACAGAGCCTCGATTCCATCGACCTCAATATTTTGCGCATCCTTCAGGACGATGCGGCTATCTCCAACGTCATTCTAGCGCGCAAAGTTGGGTTATCGCCTTCGCCATGTCTGCGCCGAGTTCAACTGCTTGAAGAGCGGGGCATCATCCGTCGGCGCGTGACGTTGCTGGATCCGCCGGCGGTCGGACTTGGGATGAATGTCTTCGTGCAAGTGACACTCGAAAAGCAGACTGAACGCACGCTTGCGCAATTCGAACGGAAAATCATGGAGTATCCGGAAGTGTTGGAGTGCTATCTGATGACCGGCGAGGCGGACTATCTGCTGCGGGTGGTGTTGAACGACATGGAATCGTTCGAGCGCTTCGTGGTCGATCGCCTCACGCGTATCGCGGGCGTGGCGCGGGTGCGCTCAAGTTTCGCGATGAAACAGGTGAAATATACCACCCGGCTGCCACTTTAATCCTGTATTGAAAGCGCAAAATCGGTTAAGCGCGGCGCTTGCCCTTGAGTAGTTCCGGTCCATGGGTAGCGGCATATTTAATTAGCTGCGCCAGTTTTCCATGCGGCGGTTCGAAATCCACTTCCAGCCCACGATCGCGCAGAGCTTCGGAGCAGATCGGACCGATCGATCCAATCAGCATCGAGGCGCACGCCTCACGCAGCAAGCTGAGCTTGCCCTCAGCCTGCGCGAGTTCGAGAAGATTGGCGGCCTGGCTGGCGCTGGTAAAGAGCACGACATCCTGTTCGCCCGCGATCATCGAGCCGATAGCCTCCCGCAAAGGCTGGCAATCCTCCGGCAATGCCCAACTGTAGATCGCGACCGCAGTTACTTCGGCGCCCCGCGCGCGCAAGGCCTCGAGCAACTGCGGATTGCTGACGCCATACTCCTGTACCGCGATCCTGCGGCCGGTCAGGTTCCCAGGCTGGTCGAGCGCCGACAGGAGGTCGCGCCAGGTGTTGGGTTCCGGGACCGCGATAGTTACCGCGATTCCAAGATCGCGCAGCGCCTTGACGGTTTTAGGCCCGCGTGCGACGACCGTGACAGCCTCGAAGGCGCGCGTCAGATCCTCGCGCGAATGGCGCCGATCGAGGAGCGAATACAAGCTTCGCGCTCCAACTCCGGTTAAAAAAACCACAAGGTCGAAACCATTGGCGATCAAGCGATGGCCGAAATCCACTATCTGCGGGGTTTCACCCAACTCGACGTTACGTACCGCGGGCGCGACCAGCGGGCGGCATCCGAAGCGCTCGATCAGTTTCGCGGTCTCGTCCGCCATGCGGCTTTCGAACGCCACTATGCGCAAACTCTGCGAGGTATGTCCGTTTGGAGGGGTTGCGTTTTCCGGCATGTCAGCGATCACTTGCGAGTTGTCACCTGCGTAAGCGGGCTGGATTTATCGACCCGATTGTAGCGCATTCAAAATGCCGCAACCGATCGCCGCAGCCCCAGCCGTTCCATGCGAGGCAGCACTTCGTCGCGCAGGATCGGCAACTCATCGAGGAAGTTCACCAGCGCGGTAGCCATCCCATCGAGACCCGCATCGCTCATGCGTTTATAGGCCATCGCAACATCGTCGGGATCGCCTTTGACCAGGAAGGTTCCGGTGCCGCTGACAAATCGCTCGCGCATCCCGGCCCGGACCTCGGCCGGAATTGAGCCTGAGTACTGATGCATATGATCGAGGAAATCCGCCGCCTTCCAGTCGCCCTGCTCGTGAACGATGTAATGATAAAACTCCTCGGTTTCCTTGCGGGTCTTGCGGCAGAACAGATGCCCGCTGGCGTATACGCCAAACGGGCGATCGACGCCGTGACGGATGGCGCGGATTTCATCGGCAAGCTGATCGAGGCTGACGATCAGCATGAACAGGCAGTCGGCGTGACGCTTGGCGAATTCGCGCCCGGTGGGCGACGATCCGGCGCTGATCAGTAATGGGGGTTCGCCGCCATACGGTCCGGGATTGCTGACCACGCCTTTGAGATCGAAGAAGCGGCCCTTGAAATCAAAAGGTTCGCGCTCGGACCACATCCGCTGCACCAGGGTGAGCCATTCCTCGGTCAAGGCGTAACGCTGATCGTGATCGTTCAAGGGAATTCCGAACAGCGCGAACTCCGCCGGATTGGAGCCCGAAACGATATTCACCCCGAAGCGGCCGCGTCCGATCTGATCGCAGAGGTTAATCTGCTTGGTGGCGAAAACCGGATGCAAAAACGGCGTATGGATAGTGCTGAAGATGGTGATTTTGCTGGTCGCCTCGAGCAGTCCCGCGGCCCATACGAGCGGCTCGAGCACGTGGGTTTCGGTGGGTGCATCGCCGCCCAGGCCGAGCCAGTTCGCCAGCGGCAGCATAAAATCCAGACCTGCCGCTTCGGCCGCGAGCGCCAGCTTCCGATTATTCTCGTAGCTGGAATCCCATCTTTCAGTAGCGAGAGTCTTGGTGATGCCGCCCGAACAATTTGAACAAAACAGTCCGAGTTTAAACTTGTTGTCGCTGATCGTGCGCGGCATGGTGAGGAACTGTCTGCCGCCCGATCAAAGCCGCCAGCGAAGCTGCGCTGGGCCCGGCGCGTGGGTCACTGCGCGGGTGGCGGGATCGACCATGGTCTGCGGGAAATCGCCGACCCGTTCGCTACGCACGATAATCGCGACGGTGCGCTCGCCGCCCGCATACTCCGCATGCAGCAGTCCGGGCGGCACCAGATCGACGTAACCCGGAGCGACCACGTAATCATCGATGGGATCGAGGGTGGCGCGATCGGATTGCGCAGCATCGTCGCGGCGCTTGAAACGGACCACGCGCTCGTGACCGCTCAGCACACCATAGACCGTCCAGGTGTGGGCGTGGTCATGGATCGGGGTTATTTCATCGCCGTTTTTGATCAGTCCATTGATCACGAAATGGTAGTCCGGATCCTCGTAAAACAGCAGGTTTTGCGCCCGCGCACGGTCCGCGGCGGGAGCCGGCCAGGACCGGGCTTTGTCGCGCAGCGGGTCCGAATCGAGCAGCAGCGGCATCAGTTCGGCGATCTTGCGCCAGCGCTGTTCATCGTCGAGTTCCTGCCGCCACAAGGCGCGCGCCGCTTCGACGAAGGGCCGCAGAATTTCAAATCCGTCGTCGCTGATTTCCGGAGCTTCCATCTGAAATCCTCCGTTACCGCTTTCCTGCATTACCGCTTGCTCGATTATGCCCGAGATGCCCGGTTCATGAACAGTTCGAGCGAATATTTTGGTATTATAAGTGGTTCGGTTCGACGCCAAAGTGGTTCCGCACCAAGGCAGCGGGATAGGTACACGAATTGCCCGTGGCGCCACGACTTTGTTATCTGTCCACTTGACTGCAGGAGCGATTACCCATATCTTCTGGCACAGCCAATATCGGCTAAGCGCGCGTCGGATTCCGTGACGCCACACATCTCAACCACCAGAACCATCGTTCGGCTTCACCGCCTGACTTGAATCCACTGGCTCTGAAAATGGAGTTCCCTTGTCCTTTTCCGCTCTTGATCTCTCATCTGAAGTCCTGCGCTCCGTCCGCGACCGCGGACACCATGAACCAACTGCGATTCAAACCGGCGCGATCCCGATAGTTCTTTCCGGGCGCGATATGGTCGCCACTGCCGGCACCGGCAGCGGCAAGACCGCGGCTTTCCTATTGCCGCTGCTTAATCGCCTGCATGCCAATAAAACCACCGGAGTCAGCGCCCTGATTCTGGCGCCGACTCGTGAGCTGGCCGCACAAATCGGCCACGAGTTCGAGCTGCTGTCGCGCAACCATCGGCTGCGTGCGGTCGTGATCGTCGGCGGTGAGTCGATGAGCCGTCAGATCCACGAGGTCCGCGGCGCACAGGTGGTGGTCGCATGTCCCGGCCGTCTGATCGACCATCTCGAACGCGGCACGGTAAAACTCGATCGCGTCGAGCTGGTTGTGATCGACGAGGCCGATCGTCTGCTGGACATGGGCTTTCTGCCGCAATTGCGCCGTATCGTAAAGACCATCCACCAGGCGCATCAGACCCTGATGTTTTCCGCGACCATGAATCACGGCGTGGAGCAGGTCGCGCGTGAGTTCCTGCGTGATCCGGCGCGGGTCAATATCGGCGAGGTTTCCGCGCCGCCCACCAGTATCAAACAGGCCATCTACCCGGTCACTCAGGACAACAAGGCGCCGATGCTGCTGGAGTTGCTCAAGCGCAGCGAAGTTGACAGCGCGATTGTCTTCACGCGGACTAAAAGCCGCGCCGACCGCCTGACCAAAATGCTGGTGCGCAATGGCATTAAAGCAGTGGCGATTCATGGTGATCGCTCACAGAGTCAGCGCAACGCCGCGCTCGCCGGGTTCCGCAAGGGCGGTTACCGCGTGCTGGTCGCCACCGATATCGCGGCGCGCGGACTTGACATCCCTGACGTTTCACACGTGATCAATTTCGACATGCCGGATTCGCCGGACTCCTATATCCATCGCATCGGCAGAACGGCCCGGATGGGTAAGTCGGGCGAGGCGATGAGCCTGGTGACGCCGGAAGAACGGATTACGCTGGGCGAGATCGAGCGCAGTCTGGGTGAGAAACTGACCCGCGTGGCAGTCGAAGGCTTCGCCGCGCCGGTAATCCCGAACAAAGCGCGGATGGTTTATTCCTCATCGTCACGCCGCCAGCCGTCCCGCAATCGCCGACGAGCGGGCTGATTTAATCGGCCTCGTCAGCGTGAATGCTACAGAAGATCTTCACGCTGACGAGGCCGGCCTCAAGGCTGAATCGTTATTAGCTGTTCGTGGCGACCACTTCCCGATACAGCTTCGCCAGATCATTGAGCGCATGCTCGCCATCGCCCCTGAAGGTTGAGCCGTGCATCGCGGCGATTACCGCCGGTTTCAGAGCCGCAAGCTTGCCGATCAAACCTTCCGTCGTGGAGGTGAACGGCAGGGCGTCTGAAAACGGGCCCGACTGCCCGCGGATCAGCGATTGCCGGGTGCGGTTAATCAGCTCGGGTTCGGATTCGAGTAAGGCTTCCGGCTCGCCATCCTGATGAAACAGATCCGAACAAAAAAGCGTGCGAGTGGTTTCTTCAAACAGATGCCCTGCTTCCCAGTTGTGCGGCAGATGCGGCGTGCGGATGAAGCGAAAGCGCCTGGCGCCAGTCGAGAACGTTTCGCCATCCTGAAGGCCGCGCGCAGGCCGGCTCGCAAAATCGTTCACGCTCACCATCGCGCCGACCAGGCTGCATAGCGGTTCCGCTTTCGGCGCCAAGGCGAGAAATTCATTCAACGCACCGCATTCGTCAGCCTCGATATGACAGAACGAGATCCATCGTAGCCGGGCCGGGTCGAAAACCTGTGCGATGGCGTCACGTACCGCCGGAAAAATTGATTTCATGCCGGTGTGAAACAGCAGCGGCTCCTGATCGCGCACGATGAACTGATTGAACTGCATCTTGAAGCTCGGAACATAAGTGCAGAGGCGAAAAATATCCGGCGCTATTTCGGTTATATCGGACATGCCTGTAACTTCCTTTTTAATACTTTGATGCCGCGACACATACGATGTTCAGAATTGGGGCTGATTGGCAAACAAGTGCCGAAGCTGTCACAGGTGCCGCAGAAGATTGGTTGGCGAACGACTTGGATTGTAGAACTCTTCTGCTTCTCCAAGCGCTACACTGTGATCATAACATAATAAAATTTGGCTTAACATAAAATAAGGTGTAAAAGCTTTCTGTAAATATTCTTTGCGTTGGAGGGACCTGATGATCATCATCCATAATCGGCGCAGCGAGCGCCGGGTTCATCTGTGCGCCGTTCCAATTCTGATTTTCGCAGCGCTGGTTCTCGCTGCTCAAAGCGTGTCGGCGCATCCGTTTCATTTCCTGACTCGTAAGGCGGGAGAGGTCGATTACTGGCCCCGATGGTCTCCCGACGGCCGGACCATTCTCTTCAGCCGTTGCGATATTTCGACCGGATGCGCGGGCGGTGCGGTGACCGGACGCTGGAGACTTTTCACGGTATCTGCGCGCGGTCGGCGGGCCGCCGAGTTCCTCGAAATTCCCGGGGTGTCGGCCACCCGTTCCAACTGGCTGTGGACCACCGATCCATCGCTCATCACGCCGATCGTTTTCACCGGGGTTGCCGACGGCAACGGCCTCAGCGGAATTTACCTGGTGGGTACGGATGGCCTTGCGCCGACGCGGGTTTCGACCGCAACTGGGATCCCCGACAATTATCCGTCGTGGGTTCCCGACGGCTCCGCGGTCACGGTCGAAGGACAGCCGAGCAGTTCCACCGGGCCGTTCATCGATCTGGTCGGGGTGCCCGACGGCACGCTGCTGCAGACCGAGACCTCGACCGACCAGATCTGGACCGGCCAATCGGCAATATCGCGCGATGGGTGCGAACTCGCGTTCGCCGGGCAAGTCCCGGTCGCTGGCAGCCAGTACGACGACGATCACAATCAGATTTGGATCCAGCATCTCATTTCGCCGGGTACCAACCCATGCACTTTCGATTCCGGACTGCATCAGCTCGATCCGCTGCAGGCGCGTACGCCGGACTGGTCGCCCAACAATCGGTTTTTGACTTTTGAATCGAATCGCGGATGCCTCAATGGCAATTACGCGATCTTCATCGAGGTTGCATCAGGCGGCGAAGCCGTGCAGGTAACCGACTGCCGGCTGAACGCCAATCATGCGGTATGGTCACCTGACGGACGGCGCTTCGCATTCTCGGCGGAGTTTTTCTCACCATCGAAGGATTGCGCCGCCGGTTGCCGAGGGATAGCGATTGCACCGGTGCCCCGGCGAATCCTGAAACTCGGAACTCACTGAAAATTACGAGGGGGAAGGTCTGGCGAATCGCCGGAAAATGCTGCAAATCCAGTCTCGATGGCGGCGGGCCACGCCGACGATGATGCGCACTATGTCTACGCCATGGCCCTATGATTCGCCGTCTCGACCCGTCAGGCGGCGACGGTCAATTCCTCCTCGTCTTCCTCGGATTCGTCAGGCGGCCCCTCCGGCACCGGCATGAGGAGCAATTGCTTGCCCATCACCTGTTCTATCAGTGAAAGCAGTGCGGCCTTTCGTGCTTGGTAGAAGGCGTCGAAATCGTCCGAGCGCAACGCAGGCGCAGCGATCAAGTGGCTATGGAGTATAGCGTCCATTCCGGCATCGTTAAGCTGCACTTGCCGGTGATGCTGAATCTTCTCGAGGTATTGCGAAGGCGCCGCGCCGCCGATCATACGATTAGCCTTATAGGAGATCGGCGTCTTGTTAATGATCGAATTCCAACGTTTGCGAGGGATTTCTTGTTTCCGGCACCAGTCCTGCGGAAAGATGTGGTGGATGTCGAGCGATACGCTCTCATCGTCGAGCTCTTGAATGTTTGCCTTCCAAAAGAAGTCCTTCGCGCCTTCGCGAAGCACGAGCAAATTGAGCCCCTTGTAGGCGGCGCTGAGCCGCGAGGATAATCTATCCAATCTATCGGGATTGAATGCCGCATCCGAAACGGTGCGGGGCGGGTCGCCGTCCTTGTCGATCCAGTTAAGCAACTCCTCCGCATCGTTTGCGACGCGGGTCTCGACGGCGCCTCCGTATAGTTCGCCCAGAACGCCACACCAGTACCATTGGGCGAGCTTGGCGTAGATGCGCGGTTCCAGCCATCGCTCCTTGAGAACAGTCAGCACAGCAGCAAGCGGCGGTATCTGGGTACGGTACGGCAGCTCGCGCAGGTCGGTCAGACACTCCTTGCGCAAGAATTTCGCCGCATACAGGAATCCTTGCTCTACCCGGTCGGCCCAATCTTTGTATGCATCCAGTTTTAATTCGAGGATGTCCTCACGTTTGGCGCTAACTGGCGTAACCTGCCGGCCCGTCTTTCCCGCAGCAATGTCGGCGCGCCGCTGTTTCAGCGTTTCCAACATCGTTATAGCCTGCAGGAAATCAGTTGCCCCCACGGCGGCAAGTAACGCCTCCGCAGCGAGCCGCTTGTGGCGGGAGACTACGTTCCTCAACGTGCTGCCGTACCAGTCGTCGCGGAGGTTATAGCCATCTGCTGCATAGCATGCGGTAACGAGTTCAAAGACGGAGAGCGGCACCCCGCCCGTGTTCACTTTCTCGAACACGAGGCAGACGGCCTCCTTGGTCGTGCCCTTCTTGAGTTCGATTATCGGAAGCTGGTAAGCGCGGAATGCCTGCAATATCTCTTTTCGAAACGTCATGTATTGCTCAAACGACTCTTGCGCGAATTCATACAAACTCCGCTCCCACTCGTCTGAGTTCAGGATTTCGCTGCACGGAAAGAATAGCTGCCGGCACTCAAGTTCTCGCGTGGATAGATCCAGCTTCACGTCACGGCCAAAGTTAGTTCTCTGCTTACGGTCGGGATCCAGTGCAATCAGGGACTCGTCAAGGCGGGCCGGCCCATTCAGAGCTGATGGGATATGAAAATAATAAAAGCGCTCGATCGGCTTGCCCTTCTCGTTGCTTGTTTTGACAGGCCCTTTCAGCGATAGCACTTGAGTGAGGGTGGTGAGCCGCTGCTGACCGTCAAGGATCAGCAACTCAGGATCGGGAGGCGTACCGACGAACGGGACATTTTCGACCGGCCGAACCTGAAAACGCGATGCACCCCCCGTTTCCAGCAGCATGACGGCTCCGACCGGGAACGATCGCGCAACGCTGATGAGGAGACTGCAGACGTGCTCATCATCCCAAATCCACCCCCGCTGAAAGTCGGGTAGTTGGATTTTGCCTTTGACGATATCGCCCAGCACTTCGGGCAGTAGGCGCTTCGTACTCTCAAACGTGCTCATAAAGCCCCCCGATTGCCGCAATTTCGATGATTGTCCCATCCGACCTATGCGACGGCAAGCACGCCGGAACAGGTCTTGGCAAATCGTTTGCCAGCGGTCCGCGGCCGGGATCGACGCTGTTGAGCCGACATTCGCATTCCCACGCCGGCGACACCAAACTTACCCTCGGGCTTACTTTCGACCTCCCGTCTGTGCGCAAACTGAGCACGCTCGCGAAGGCTTTCAACGGGTACCAACATACGTCCCGGCCGCATCCGCGACCGTGGCGGCTTGCGTGCGCACGGCGGCCGTATAGGCGCGGTCCGGCCCTGGCCGATGAGCTCCGCCACCGAGGTGCAGCAGGCGATTACGCCGCAGATGGTCCGTAGGTTCGCCAGGACGGCACGAGAGCGGATCAGGATCGGATGGCGGCGATATCGGCGCGAGCACCTTCGCGCGCTGGCCTAACGTGTCGCAGTCGCCGACGGCGAGGTTCGCATCATGGGATCGAAGGGCGATCTGCGCAGAACCCTGGCGCCTCGGGCGTAAAATCGGCTACGCCCGGCGTTCGCAGTTCTGTTCTGAATTGGCGGAGAGGGGGGGATTCGAACCCCCGAGACCCTTTCGAGTCTACACGCGTTCCAGGCGTGCGCCTTAAACCGGACTCGGCCACCTCTCCGCGAGTCGATCACTATGCCATCCGGGCGCCGATAATGGCTAGATCCATAATCACGGCCGGCAATGACGACTGCTTTGGCGCGCGGATCAAAATCGCCATCGGGCAGGCGCGATGGCCGCTTCCGATCAAGTCAGTCTCTGCCAGTCTTCGCGCAGGTGGGCCAGCCTTGTTTACGATTTGCCGATCTGTGAAAGTTATCCGCCATGCAGGGGGACAATAATCAACAGCAGTTGTTTCGGGTTCGGGTCCGTAACCTCGATGCGATCGTCGCCGCGGGGCTTGCGATCGAGCGGCTGGCGATCGGGCATGGACTGGGTCCGCTCGAAGCGAGCCGATTTCGTTTCGCGATCGAGGAGCTGTGCGCCGAACGCCTGGCCTATGCTTTTGCCCCGGGCGATGAGGCCGAGGCTCATTTAACGCTCGAATTACGCCCCGGCGAACTCGTAGTGGTGATCCAGGATGATGGTAGCCCGATCGACGCGGCCGACACCGCCGCCGGCGCCAAAGGCTGGCTGGCCCAACTCCTGGGCCGCAACTTCGCCGACAGTCTCCACGCTTCGTTCGAAGGACGTGACGGGAATCGATGCGAGATGGCGAAGTTGCTCGGCAAATCTATCCAATCCGAACTGCGCAATTCCATCGAGGCCGGCTCCGCGAGCCGCGCCGAGGTTGAAGCCGACGCAAAACCGGCGATCGCGGTTAAGTCATCCGCTGCTCCATCGATTCAATATCGAAACATGACGCCCGCCGACGCGCTCGGCGTCGCCCGCTGCTTTTATCGCACCTATGGCTTCACCGCGCCGCTGGCCGACGAAGTGATTTATCATCCCGAGAAACTCGCCGCGCGAGTAGATGGCGGGCTTCACCTCGGGATCGTGGCGGTGCTTCCGGACGACAGAATAGTTGGGCATATCGCGATCGCTCGCGAACAGTTGAGCGATCCGGTTGGCACCAGCGGCTTCCTGGTGGTCGATCCCGAATTTCGCGGCCATGGAATCGCCGATGCGCTAAGCGATCACAAACCGGCGCGCGCCCGCGAGGCTGGGATTCGCGCGTTCCTGGCGATGGCGGTTACGGTGCATACCGCCAGTCAGAAGACCTGCTTGCGAGAGGGTGGTCATGAAGTTGGGGTGTTGCTCGCGGCCCAGGAAGATCGGGTGGTGATGCGCGGGATTGCGCCTGACGCGCGTCACGAGCGCCACGCGGTGGTGCCTTTCTTCACCCAGTTCGACCGCGACCGCCAGCGTGAGAGCTTCGTGCCGGCTCCATATCGTGAGATCGTTGCGAACATCTTCAAACTATGCGGCCTTGATCGCGCAATTTGTTCCGCGCCGGCATTGACCCTCAACGCGCTGCCAGAGCGTAGCGAGCTTAAGCTTTCCGTGATGGAGGGGGCGGCTTTCGCGAAGATTCGCGTGCGATCCTATGGGCGCGATTTTTTGCGCGAAGTATTTCACGTAGTCGACGACCTGCATCGCCATCATGTCAAGCTGATTCGGCTCGAGATGCCGCTCGACGATCCGCTCAGCGCCCATTTCGGACCGGCGACCGAGGAGCTTGGCTTCAGCTTCGCAGCTATTTTTCCCGCCGCTGAAGCAGGCGACCTGTTGTGTGTTCAATCGCTTGATCGGATCGAGATTAATCCCGGCGGAATTCATACCGCCTCCGAACATGGGGCCGAGGTGCTGGCGACCGTGCTCGCATCGCGCGAGCGGGTGCTTTCCTCGTCCACTGCCCGCACGCTGGAAGGCGCGCTGTCGGCGCTGAATCGGGCCGCTTAGAAGTTCTCGTTCAATCCTGATCGGGGACCGATTCCAGTTCCGCCAGCCACGCCGTTGAAGAGCTATCGCTGGGCGCACGATAGTCGCCGCGCGGCGACAGCGATCCGCCCGATCCAACCTTGGGCGCGTTCGGAATACAGCTTCGCTTGAACTGACTCAATCTGAAGAATCGATCAAGGAAGATGCGCAGGTAGTTTTTGATCTGACCGATCGTGTACTCGCGGCGTTCGTTCTCCGGGAGGTCGGGCCATGGGCCAGTCTTGCGATCGCGCCATGCGCAATACTCGAGAAAGGCCACCTTGGACGGCGAAAAACCATAGCGCAGGACGTGATACAAATTGAAATCCTGCAATTCATACGGCCCGATGACTTTCTCGGTATCGGCGGCGGGCTCCGCCCCTGGCTTGCCCGGTATCAGTTCCGGAGTAATTGGAGTAGCCAAAATTTCGAGCAATACTCGGCTGGTCTCCGCGCCCAGCATCCGCGTTTGCGCGACCCATCCAATCACATGCTGGATCAGGGTTTTCGGCACGCTTGCGTTCACACTGTAATGCGACATGTGATCGCCCACGCCATAGGTGCACCAGCCGAGCGCCAACTCGCTCAGGTCACCGGTTCCCACCACCAGGGCGTTATGCAGATTCGCCAGCCGGAACAGATGACTGGTGCGTTCGCCGGCCTGGATGTTCTCGAACGTGATGTCGTAAACCGCTGCGCTTTCGGTATGCCGGTGGCCGATATCCTTCATCATCTGAACGCAACTCGGACGGATATCGATTTCGCCCGCCGAGCATCGCAGCGCCTTCATCAAATCGCGCGCCTGGCGCAGCGTCCGGGTGCCGGTGGCGAAGCCCGGCATGGTGTAAGCAAGAATATTTGAACGCTCGTATCCCAGCCGATCCATCGCTTGCGCGCAGACCAGCAGGGCATGCGTCGAATCGATTCCGCCCGAAACTCCAATCACCACTTTTTGAATTCCTGCGGTGCTTAGCCGGGTGGCGAGGCCCTGCACCTGAATTTCGTAGACTTCGGCGCAGCGCTCGTCGCGCTTGCTGGGATCGGCGGGCACATACGGAAAACGCTCCGCCCGGCGTTCAGGGAGTAGTTTGCCGTCGCGCGGCAGATCGAGCGAGTAGTTAATGGTGCGGAAGGCTTGCAACCGATCGCGCTCATTGCGGGCATTGATCCCGAAAGTGTTTTGACGCGCGCGCTCGGACGCGATCCGTCCGAGGTCGATTTCAGAGCAAATCAACTGCGGATCGCGAGCGAAGCGCTGGGACTCGGCCAGCAGATTTCCATTTTCGGAGAGCAATGCGTGCCCATCCCACGCCAGATCGGTGGTCGATTCGCCGGGTCCTGAACCTGAGTACAGGTAGCCTGCGATACAGCGGGCGGATTGAGTGGTCACCAGTTGACGCCGGTAATCGGCCTTGCCTATCGTGATGTTCGAGGCCGACAGATTCAACAGCAAGGTGGCCCCGGCGAGCGCCGCGTAGGACGATGGCGGAATCGGAACCCACAGGTCCTCGCAGATTTCAACATGCATAGTCAGCAGCGGCTGCTGATCGCAGCGGAACAGCAGGCCGGGCCCGAACGGTACCGCACGCTGGCCGCACAGTTCGATCTCCCGCCGTAAAGCGCTATCGCCGGGCGCGAACTGCCGGGCTTCATAGAATTCGCGATAGTTGGGCAGGTAGGTTTTCGGGATAACACCGAGAATGCGCCCACCGCATACCACGGCTGCACAGTTGAACAGATGATGGTCGATTTGCAGCGGCAGGCCCACGACCGCGATCAGGCGAAGCGATTTGGAAACCGCGACAATCTCGCGCAGCGCCTCAATCGAACCGTCCAGCACTACCCGTTGTTGGAACAGGTCTTCGCAGGAATAGGCGGACAGGCCTAGTTCGGGAAATAACGCCAGGATTGCGTGGGCATCTTCGGCCCGGCGCAACAATCCAATCGTTTCGGTGGCGTTGAAGGCGGGATCGGCAACTTTTACCTTGGGAACCCCGACCGCTACCCGTACTTGGTCATGATTATACAAATTGAAGAAGCTGGCGCCCGGTCTCACTGGTGCTCTCCTTTCAACCCGGCCAAGGCTATTCGCGGAGCGGGTCGTGAGCGCATTCTGGACCAGATGCTATCTGCTTTTCGGGATCAATTCCTCCATAGCCGACCGTAATCGGTTCATTGATCTCACTGAGTCAGTGCGACCGAGATGCCGGTGGCATGGTGTCCGAGCGCGGTGCTGGCGGTGCGGGTGCCAGTGCTGCCGGAGGACGCCAGGGTCTGATCGAATACCGCGATCGTGGCGCCGTTAGCCGGATCGCTGAAGGTAACCGCACTCGCCATCCCGGCGGGTGCGCCGACCGCCGTGTTGGCGCCCAGGCAGTAGATTGCAAGCAATTCATCCGAATTGTGTCCCGTCGGAATTGTAAGTGAAGGAGCCAGCGGAGCGGTGGTGACCCCGTTCAGCGTCTGTCCGCTGGCGTCCACCGGCAGTATCGAGTTTGCGCCGCCAAATGCGGAAGTAACCGCCTCGACCGAGTAGGGGGTGCCGGAGCCAAAAGTGAGCGGAAAAGTATAGTTGGCGGGTTCGCTGGCCCCGGCGACTTTATGAAAGACCACGGCTGCGCCCATGCCGTCGTTCTGCGCAATTGCGGTGTCTTGGACCCATGAACTGTCCGGCGCGGTGATAGTACCCGGAGTGCTGGTGCTCTGATTTAAAAATACGGTCGCGACGATTACATCATTCTGCAGCGCACCAGGGTTCCCAACCGTGACCGAGGTGGCCGAACCGCCCGCGCTACCTGTAGCGGTGCCGCGCAAGATAATACCGCTAGTCGGGGTCGAGGTTGGGGTGGCTGAGGGGGTTATCGTCGGCGTCGCGCTCGAAGTCGAGGTTGCCGTCGGGGTCGCAGTGGCGGTGGGCGTGGCCCCAGTGGTGGCGGTGGCCGTTGGAGTGGGGGTAGCCACGACCGTGGGCGTTGGGCTTGGAGTCGCAGTCGGTACGATCGTCGCGCTGGCGGTGCTGGATGAGGTTGGGGTGGCCGAAGGCGTGGGGCCGCCCGATGCTGATGACCGCAAGGCGACCGAAATGCCGGTGGCATGGTGCGCCAGCGGCATGGTGGCGGTGCGGGCGCCGGTGGCGCCGGCGGCGGCCAGGGTCTGATCGAACAAACCGATGGTGGCGCCATTGCTGGAATCGTCAAATAGATTTTCGACCGTCATGCCGGATGGCGCGGTGATCGCGGTGCCTGCGCCGACGGCGAAAATCGCGAGCAGGCGGTCGGAATTGCTGCCGGCCGGGACGGTGACCGAAGGCGCCGAGGGGGTGGCGGTGATGGGATCGATGGCCTGCGCGATCACATCGAGCGGGTTGGTGGTGCTGGCGCCGCCATAAGCGACCGCCATCGCTTCGGCCGAATAGGCGGTGCCCGAGCCGAAGGTCAGCGGAAAAGTATAGCTGGCGGGTTCGCTGGGGCCGGCGATCTTATGAAAGACCGAGGCTGCGCCCATGCCGTCGTTCTGCACGCCCATCAGGTCCTGAGTCCACGAGCTGTCGGGTGGACTGACGATACCGGTTGAAGTGGTGCTCTGGTTGAGGAATACCGTCGCCACAATGACGTCATTGGGAGCTGCGCCCGGATTGGCGATCGTGACCGAGGTGGCGGCAGCGCCGGCACTGCCGGTCGTGGTGCCCCGCAGCACCCAATTCGAGGCCGCAGTCGCGGTGGCCGTCGGCGTCGGTTGGCTGAAGGTGAACATGCTCATCAGGTCACCAAGGGCCGGCCGATTGGTCGGCACATACGGATTGCTGGTGGACATGATTGGGTTTGGCAGATTATCCCTCGTGCGCGAGGTGAGTGGGCCAAGACCCCAGTTTTTCTCGATGAATTTATGCAGCGATGAATGATCGTAATAGGTGTGGTCGATAAACCCGGGCCTGGCATAGGGTGACACCACCAGCAACGGGATTCGCGGTCCATCACCGAAAAAATCGATCGGCTGTATATAGCCCGTATCGTAGTAACCGCCGCTTTCATCCGTAGTAATTATTATCGCGGTGGTCGCCCACAGCGTGGTGTTCGCGGTGGCCGCGTTAATTACGCTTGAGAGATACGACTCCAGCGCCGATACGCTTGAAAAGCCGGGATGGCCGTCATCGGCAGGTTCGGGAGCGACGAACGAAATCGCGGGCAGGTTGTTGTTCTGAATATCGGTGACGATCTGATTGGCATTTACCGTACTCCAATCGGTACCGTAGTATTCAAACGAGATACCGGCGGCGGTAAGGGCATCGTCGATGCGCTTCAATCTCATTGGCGGGCATCCGCCGGACGGGCAATTGTTCACCAGATAATAATCGCCAGCAGCGCAGTTACCATTGTTGAACAATGCGTAAGGCAGCGAGTCGAGATAATTGAATACGGGCGTGATACCGGGTTGCGTCAGATCCGAACAATCGGTCCAACTGCCACCCAACAGTCCATCCTGGGTATAGAAATTATTGGTGCTCGATTGCGGATTGGGGTTTTCGATCTGAGCGGCGGGCGGCACGGCGGGATTGAAGCTCGCGTCCTGATAGAACAGGACGTCGCCATGCGTAATCCAATTGATCGCCGGATCGCTGCCGCCAATGATCGCCTGATGATAATTGTCGCTGATGGCGTAATTTTGAGCGAGCGACTGGAACAATGGAGCGTCGCCAGCGCTCATGTTGTAGTAACCCATCGAGAGCGCACCCTGGTAAGTGTTTCCAGGGGCAGGCGTCGGCTGCGATTGTGGCCCGGTACCCGCGGTGACCGCTGC
>DAHVFB010000008.1 GCA_027317185.1 Deltaproteobacteria bacterium | reverse complement strand
GCAAGGTCGGCCAGCTGACAATGGAAGTCGATCTGCTCAAAAAAGGGGCGCAGTTGGGACGCCAGCTCAACGAAGGGAGCTACTCCATTGTGAGCGGCCCGAAGCCCTCTCCATTGCGCGGGGATGCGGGCGTTCTTTTGGTTTTACTCGCAACCTCAATCGTGATGACGAGCATAGGGACAGCGCGCGAAGCGCTTAGCGGTCGCGTCATACGAGATACAGTCAGCGACCTTCCAAACCCTTCCGAAAATATCGCGATACGCTACCGCCGCCTCGAATTGTTTATTCCAAGAATCGGGCGTGGTGATAATTCCGGCGCCGGTGACGAGCTGTGTATCGCCCGCAGCGAGATTCCACCCGCTTTGAATTGGCTGTACCCGCGAGACGAAGGCATTAAACGACAATTTAGCAACGTTGGAACCGAACGGCATACCTTCAAAGAATCTCACGTTTATTTCCTCGGCAACGGTAGTCCCGACGTTTCTCAATTTGAAGCTAATACGATTTGTCGTGCTGTTGTTCGGGCTAGAAGTTGGGCCAATATCAAAATCCTCGATTACCAAGTGCGCTCGTTGGACGGCCTCGGAGTCCTCAAGTTGCTGTTGCACGATGTTCACCTGGCTACTCGCGGCATCTATGAGTTTCTGCGTCTGGACAGTTGCCATATTCATCGCCGTGACTTGTTGGCGAGCGAAGTACGCATAGATAGCAGCGGCACAGAATGCCAAGATCGCGGCGATCGCCGTAATTCGTTGCCAAAATACCCCGCGTTGCCAGTAACCTTCCTCGGCTTTCTGATGCTGCTGTGCGGCGCGCTCAGCGTCTTCCATGTCGATACAGTTATTGTTTTGTAAGGAGATGTTCGCGCGCTGCTTTGGCTGAGCCTCGGCGTCGGGTTGCTCTGGTGCGGTTTCTTCTTGATTTGAGCGGTGATCGTCGGATTTTGATGTCATGAGGCACCATAATACTGAGTCATTTTGCATCCGCCTTTCGATGGGCTCGGTTATTCCGATGTTCTCTTTTTCACAGGATGGCCTCGATGCCTTTGCGACGAATGACATTCAGCAGCACCAACGCCGGACCGGTCGGTTGCTTGGCCCCGCGCTCCAGTTGTGAGACATAGCCGGTCGTGAGGTTGAGATACCGGGCGAAGACGGCCTGACTTAAGTGTGCGCGCTCACGGAGCGAACGGATTTCGTCGCCGCTAATCGGTTTGCCGGCGATGCAGGCCTTGTCGCCAAGATGACGCAGCGTGATCTTCTCGTGACCAGCCGAGTCCAGAATACCGACGCGCCGCATGTCGTCTACGGTTTCGAGCAACGCCTTGGTCAGACGACTAGGTTTCTTCTTTTTCGTCATTAGACACCTCCTGCAAAACACCTTCATTGACGGCTTGGGCGAGACGCTTCGTGTCCGCCGCCAGCCATTGCGCGGCGATCTCGCGTAGCGTCACCAATTCGTCCGGCTCGATATTCTCCCGCTCGCGTTTAGCAAAGCCATAGAGAAATACCGCTCGATGCGTGGCGCGGTAGGCGATCAGCACGCGATACCCGCCGGACCGCCCTCGCCCTGGTCGAGCCACCCGTTGCTTGATGACCCCGCCGCCAAGGTCGGCGTCGATAAGCCCCTGCCCTGCCCGCATGACTGCTCGGCTGAGGCTGCCATCGGTAATTTGCTCGCCTCGCGCAAATCGCGTGAACCATCTGGTTTTGAAAATCCGCAATCGTTCGCATCCACCCCAACACTGTGAACTATAGCAGCTTAAACCATAGTAGTCACGTGCCGCCGGTCTCCATCGCTCCAGCGCTGGTACGTCTCGACTGTGCGATCGGAGTATATTTGACCGAAGTAGTTGAGGGACGGCGATGCTGGACACCGGATAAAGGCAAGAGATGACCGATCTAATTCTGTATCTATTCCCTAACACGAACCTGTTCATCCAATGCCGACCGTTGTCGGAAACTGGGATGGCACGGGTTGGCGCGTTCGATCATATCCATCTGATCGTGTCTCGTCCGGTGCAGGCTGAAATCGACAAGCACAAGAATCGTGGTAACGATCGTGTAGGCAGGCGAGCGCGGACGGCGTCGAGCCTGCTGCGTGAGGTCATCGGCGAGGGCACTGAGAAGCTCATCCGGAATGCCGGGCCGGACGTCAGGGTCATGGTTCGAACGGAACTGCGGCCGGATCCAAATCTCGAGGAACGATTGGATTACAGCAAGCCGGATGACCGTCTCGTGGGCATCGCATGAGGCCCCGCGGGCAGCGTGGCGCAACTCAGCCGAGGTCAAGCGCAGCTACGGCATCGTCAGCGCCGACCGCGTGGTGTTCAACATCAAGGGCAATTGATGACAAGAATGAACAGATACTCGAGATGGCAAAAGGCCAACTGGCTCGGAAACAGATTGGAGCCAAGCATGGTTGGTGTCCGTTAGCTGTCCGGTGACCGCAAGCCCCCTCCGTGAATCGAACTTTGATGCTTAACCCGACTTGGTCGATTGCAGTATGTCGAGATCATCGAGCGTTTGCAGTATCGATTCTGGAGCATCCGATTGATTGTCCAAGCTGACGTGCCGACCCGCCGACGTCCAAAGGTTGAAGTCACCCAAGTGATCCAGCAGGCGCTTAGTTGAGCGAGCCTTGACAGAACTCGGACAAATCTCGTACAAATCGCCTGTCGAGCGATCCGATGAATCCGAAACCTTCGAGAAACTACTTGATTATATTGAGATATTTTGGTGAGCCGTGCGGGACTCGAACCCGCGACCCTCTGATTAAAAGTCAGATGCTCTACCGGCCTGAGCTAACGGCTCACTGAGGGTCAGCTTACGCGATCGACGGAATCTGGCAAAGCCAGGTTCGCGTTTTCGTGAAATCGGCCGATCAACCTCGTCAGGCTAATCGCGACGAACGCGAGCCGCCTTGGAAGGTCGGCAGAGGCCGTGGCGGCTTTGATCCCATCCTCGACAATTTGAATTGACCTTGCCACAGTGCGAATCGTCCATAGTCGACGGCATATGCATCCGTTCTCCAAGAGCGGCGCACCTCCACAGAGGAGACCACGATGGCGGCGATTCCAAGGTTTATCGGTCAACGGATCCGGCGGCGCGAAGATCCAAAACTGATCGCCGGCAAGGCCAGCTACGTTGACGACATCCGGCTCGAAGGAACTCTCTGCGCTGCTTTTGTGCGCAGTCCCCATGCCCATGCTTTGATTAAGTCGATCGACACCTCGGCCGCTCGCCGCCTGGACGGAGTTGTCCATGTGCTGGTGGGCGACGATGTGCGCGGCAAAATCGGATCGATTCCGTGTGCATGGCCGGTGGCGAATCGCCCGTTTAATCCGGTGCTCGCGTTGGACAAGGTCCGCTTCATGGGCGAGCCGGTGGCGGTCGTGATTGCCCGCGATCAGTACCTCGCGCAGGATGGCGTCGATCTGATCGAAGTCGATTACGAGCCGCTCGCATGCGTGATCGATCCGGAGCAAGCGTTGGCGCCGGGGGCGCCGCTTATCCACCAGGAGTTCGGCACCAATCTGGTTCTGGCCGCCGAAGTTGCCTCGGATAAAGTGGACGATATTTTCCGGCGCGCCGACAAGATCATCCGCTTCCGTTTCGCCAATCGGCGGCTGGCGCCCTCGCCAATGGAAACCCGTGGCGTGCTCGCGCGTTTCGATGAAGGGTCCGGTGAGTTGACGGTGTGGTCATCGACGCAAATTCCGCACATGCTCCGCTCCTACCTGGGCAAGATGCTCGGTTTCCCGGAAAACATGCTGCGCGTGATCGCCCCCGAAGTCGGCGGTGGCTTCGGCGCGAAAGCTAACATTTATCGCGAAGAGGCGGTCATCGCGTATCTCGCCAAACAGCTTGGACGACCGGTCAAATGGATCGAACGGCGGCGCGAGGACCTCGCCACGTTGACGCACGGACGCGGGCAGGTGGCGGAGGTCGAGGGCGCGATCAGGAACGACGGTACTATTTTGGCGGTCAAGGCGCGCTTCGTCGGCGATATGGGCGCGTACCTCCAGTTGCTCACCCCGATGATGCCGAGTTTGTCGGGCATGATGCTGCCCAACGTCTACAACCTTCAGGCTCTCGCCTTCGAACAGAAGCTGGCATTTACCAACAAAATGAGCACCGATACCTACCGGGGCGCGGGGATGCCGGAAGCGGTGGCGATCATCGAGCATCTGGTCGACCTGGCGGCAACCGAGTGCAATCTCGATCCGGTAGAAATTCGCCGCCGCAATCTTGTTCCCAAAGACAAATTCCCGTTCACCAGCGCCTCCGGAGTCGAGTATGACTCCGGCAACTATGAAGCCGCACTCGACAAGGCGCTGGAGATGATCGATTACAAACAGCTCCGCGCCGATCAGATCGAGGCGCGCAAACAGGGGCGGCATCTGGGAATCGGGGTATGCTGTTACGTCGAAACCTCCGGCGTCGGACCATCGTCGTTTTTTCCGGGTCTGGTAGCCGGCGGATGGGAAAGCGCGAAAATCAGGATCGAACCCGACGGCAAGGTCAGCGTGATGACCGGCTCGTCACCGCATGGCCAGGGTCTCGCGACCACCTATGCTCAGATCACGGCGGAGGCATTGGGTATCGCGGTGGAAGACGTGCGGGTGCTGCATGGCGATACCGCCGTCGTGCAGTATGGAATCGGCACCTTCGCCAGCCGCAGTCTCGCCGTCGGCGGCGCGGCGCTCAGCTCGGCAATCGGTAAGTTGCAGGACAAGATGAAACGTCTGGCGTCGTTCCTCACCGAGATTCCGCCTGATCAGATGAGCTTCGGCGAGCGGGCGATAATCTTCAATGACGATCCGAATAAATCGATCCCACTGCAAAAAGTGATCGATGCCGCCTATCAGTTCAGGACGCCTTATCCGGGACTCGAACCGGGACTCGAAGCCACCTCATTCTTTGAGCCGCCCAACTGCACCGCGCCGTTCGGCACTCATATCGCCCTGGTCGAGGTGGACATCGAGACCGGCAGCGTCTCGATCCTGCGTTATGTAAATGTTTACGACTGCGGCACGGTGATCAATCCGTTGATCGTCGAGGGCCAGATTCACGGCGGCACCGCGCAGGGAATCGGGCAGGCGCTATGCGAAGAAGTGGTTTACGACGACCAGGGCCAGCTCCTGAGCGGCAGCCTGATGGACTATGCCCTGCCACGGGCCGGCATGCTGCCGATGTTCGAGGTGGCGAATACGGTAACCCTGACGCCGATCAATCCATTGGGAGCAAAGGGAATAGGCGAGTCGGGTGCGATCGGCGGGGTTTCGTGTATCGCTAGCGCGGTGCTCGATGCGCTCAAACCCTTCGGCGTCAAGCATATCGAGCTGCCGCTCAAGGCCGAGCGAGTCTGGCATGCGATCCAGGACGCCAAGCATCAGCGGGCATGATCGACGGAACCTGGTGAACCTCTGCGTGAGTCAGGTTGTCATTCTGAGCGCAGCGAAGAATCCCGGGATTCTTCGCTGCGCTCAGAATGACAGGAGGCGCCTTGTACAGACCTTTCCTACAGGCCCCATTTTTTAGCGTTAGCCAGTACCTTCTCGCGCATATGCTGCGGATACATGGTATCGAAGGCGGCGCGCTCCGGAATGTCTTCAGGCGCCCAGTCGAGCGGCCACGTGCAATCCATCAGACAGTTGCCCGCACCGAAGCCCAATTCCTTAAGGGGACCTTTGGGCAGATAGGGCGTCAGCGGACTGTTCATGTAACCGGGGAACACATGGATATCTTTGACCGGGTTGCACTTGGTGAACATCGCATGAAAGACCTGCGCGATATTGGCTGGATCGATATCGTCGTCTACCACGATCACGTATGGAAAATACAGTCCGACCCGATCGGTCCACACCGTCGATGCGATCTGCTGTGGAATTCCCGCATGCGGCGGCTTTGGTATCGAGACCACCACCGCGTGCCATCCCGCATCGACCGGCACCGCCACCTCGGTCACCGGGATTCCCTTGTTACGTAACTGTTCCTTGAGCGTGGCCGCCAGATAAAGCCCAAATGGGATTTCGTCATCGGTGGGAACGCCGAGGCAGGTGGCGGGCAGGATCGGATCGTCGCGATAGGTCACCGCGCTGAGCCTGAACACCGGCCGTTTCACCACCCCGCTGATCACGTAGCCCGGATATTCGCCGAACGGACCCTCGTCGCGCAGGTCGTCGGGATGGATCGTCCCTTCCATCACGATTTCGGCGTCGGCCGGCACATACAGATCGACCGTCCGGCATTTGACCAGCTTGACCGGCTCGCCGCGAATTCCGCCCACTACCTCGACCTCGGGTACGCCGTAGGGGATACCCGATGCCGCCACGATATTGCACAGCGGATCGCCGCCGTAAAATTGCGCATACTCCATCGGCTTGCCGCGCTCGCGATATTTCTTGAAGATCATCCCGCCATGGTTGAGCGCGCCCAACCACAGGCCCGCGGTGCGTCGATCATGCACCATCGAGCGGTAAGTGCCCCAGTTCACCCACCCGGTATCGGGGTCCTGACAGACGCCGACATTCAGCGTTCCGATATAGCGTCCGCCGTCGCTGGGATGGAATTTGGGCACTGGAAATTTGAACAGGTCGATATCATCGGCCAGCATTACATTTTGCTGGCACGACCCGCTTTCCACGATCAACGGTTTGATTCGCCTCGCGAACCGCTCCGAACAAGAATTCACCAGTTCGTGGTAGCCGGTCTGGCGCGACAATCCCATGATCACCGCGATTCGCTCATAGGTGGCGAACAGGCCGCCCAACAGGGTCGCGCCCTTCATCGCATCTTTCATGTTGGTGAACCACTGGGCCGGCGATCCGTGCTCGTTCGCATAGCGCATGGCCGCGCCCACTTCGACGTCCCAGTCGATCAGATCGTCAATCCGCACCGCCAGCCCATGGTCGATCATCGCCGCCAAACAGCTACGCAGGTCCATTGGTCACCTCCAGCCGAGGCTGATGAACCGAATCAACTGACCGGAATTCTTCGCCACACCCAAAATGACAAACAACGTCCATTGTATTCAAGCAGGATCAGGCTCGCTCTATGGGCGGCCGACCTTCGAGGTAAATCGAATCGGCGAATGGATCGGGGCCGCTGAAAATCCATAGCATACGCGCCACGCCCGCGCCCGCGTTGCCCCACGCATGCGGCACTCCCGCCGGAAAGAGCACCGAATCATGCGCCGTAACGGTATATCGATCGTTGCCGATGCGTGCCCAGATCTCGCCTTCCAGCATGTACACCGTCTCTTCGACCGAATGCTGGTGCAGCGGGATACTGGCGCCGGGATCGACTTCATTCATAAGCAGCGTCACATTGCGCGATGGAGTGTCTTTATTGACCAGAAACTTGCCGCGAACACCGGAGCGCATCAGCACTTCGGGAATCGTACGATGATCGACAAATGGCATATGATCTTTCCCCGCGGCAGGTTCGCCTGGTCTGTACATAACACCGGCTCGTTCGTCCCTGCAAAGGCGGCGCGACATCGGTTGACCGGGATCGCCAGTGGCCTAAGTTCGCGATACTTTCCAGATCACACTTTGAAAGGAGAGCATATGGATAAGAAACTGGTGAATCCGCCCACGATGTTCACGCCCTGGGGATACCATCATGCGGTGACAGTGGAGGGCGCGGCTAAATTTATTTTTATTTCCGGTCAGGTCGCTCGCGATCGTGAGGGCAAGCTGATCGATGGCGATCTCGCGGCGCAGGCCCGGCGCTGCAATGAAAATCTGATTGCCGTGTTGGCGGGGGTGGGCGCAACGACTGCCGATGTGGTCAAGATCACCACCTATGTCGTCAACCTTCAGCCGGACAATCGTAAGACCGTGCTCGACATCCGCGATGAATTCCTTGGCCGCAACGATCTTCCGGCCAGTTCGCTGATCGGTGTGGCAGCATTGGCGGAGGCCGGAATGCTGATCGAGATCGAAGCGATCGCGGCGGTGCCCGCCGGCTTATAGCGGATGCAGCGAAGTTCCGTCCCAAGCGATCGAGATTAACGTAACCAGGGACTTCGCTCGCAAGCGAAAAATCCTTCTGGTGCCGAGCTTCGCCAGGCAGCTATCCCGACTTTTTGGGCAGGCACTCGATCTGCGGATTGTAACTTTTCTCCAGTCGCGCAACCACTTCCTCGATCTGCTGCGCCTGCCGCATGTAGTTCTCGACCATTTCCTTGGCGTCGTCAGGAGGCAGTTTGCTCTTGGCGGTCAACTCCAGACGCTGCTCGAGGAAAACCTGCGGCATATCGGCCAGCGACACCAACTCAACGGGCCACGAATTGAGTTGCGTGGTGCCTTTGGCCAATCCCAACGTGAGCATGCTTCGATACTCGAGCGCCTGGAAATCGCCATAACGATCAAGACGTCCGGCAAATACCCATTGCGGACTGCGTTCTTCATCCGGAACAAAAAATAATGGATCCGGCGTCCTGAATCGGCATTGCTCGCGGACGATGACATCGGCCTCGAGAAATCGGTTTTGATTGAGAAGCGCGGCGGGCGAAATGAAAGCGATTTTGGTCGAACGACTGGTATAGTCGAACATTGAAGGTTTACTGATCACGTCCGAGCCCGCCGTGGAGGCTACGGTTCCCGGGGCGGTCGCCGAAGATCCAGTAGTGGAACTGGCTGCTCCGAGCAAAGCACATCCCCCAAAAACGAAACCCGCAGCTATCGCGAAAAGAAATCGACCACAAGCCATCGATAACTCCTTTGATCTGTGTGGAGATAGGAAAATTCTTTCGCTGATCGACGAAAAAACAAGCACGCCATGTGCCATGGATGGGCGGCTATGCAAAACGCGGCGAGGGTAAACGCAAGGCTACGTTATCGATCAAAACTAGCGATCATGCGGCGAAAAAGAAGCGAGCGCATGTTGAGCGCGATCTAGACATTCCTTGTAACGGCGGCTGCCGAAGTACAGAAGTCGATTGTTGAACGGATCGCCAGCGTAAAAAAATTCATAAAGCAGTTGCCGCCCACCAAAATCGCCGCTGATCGCATCCCAGGCCATTTTCATGATTCGTACCCGATCGCGCGCCGAGACCGCCTGGCCTTTGAAATGGCGCGCCAGCGTAGCTTGAAGTTCGGGGTTATCGAAATCGCGTTCCGACGGCGTCATCACCAGGCCACTGCTACCCAGATAGCGGATCGCTTCCACTGCCCGCTGATGCGCCGCGGGAAAAAACATCCGCGCCGCGGTAAGACTTACCAATCCTCGATTCAGCGTGCCATGCGATCCGCCCACCCGTTTCGCCCCGTCATCAGGTGAAAGCCCTCCGGCGCGTGCGCCGCTATTTTGCAGGTTGTCGAGCAACTGATGTGCGCCGGCGGTCACCAACCCCTCCGCCAATTCCACATTGGCGACCAGCTCACCGAGAATTTCCTGATAGCGCTGTAATTCGGTACGCCCGATCGTCTCGGCCACCAGCGCCGCCAATCCGGTCATGAAACTCAGCTTGGCGGTAGCGCGGATGGTGGCGTTGAGCCAAAGGTAGCCCGGCACGGCCACCCGGATCAGGTTGTAGGTTTCGATATCGCGCGCGGCGAATACGCGTTCCCATGGCACCAGCACCTGGTCGAACACCGCCAGCGCGTCGCCTTCATCATAACGAGTGGTCAACGGCCGATCATAATCCGAATAGCCACGGTCGTAGGTCTCGCGGCATACGAGCTTAAGCCCCGCGGTTGCAACCGGAATCGCAAAGACGATCGTGAAGTCCCCTTCGCCAGGTTTGCGATTCGAGAACGGCGCAATCAGAATTTCGTCCGCCACCGGCGCCAGCGTCGCCAGCATCCGCGCGCCCGAGACGATCAGTCCCGCATCGGTCTCCTTTACGATCCGCAAGGCCTCCTGCGCTTCGACCCCACGCCTGCGATCAATCTGCGGATCGACCAGCGCATGCGTCAGGCACAAATCGCGATCGCGGCACAACTCGAAGTATTCGGTGATGTGGCGGCCGAACGCAGGATCATTGCGGCCGAACAATGCTTGAGCGGAGGCGAAGTCGGTCATCACCGCGTTTACGAAATCCGGCAGCCGGCCCATCATGCCGTTGACCGCATCGGCGCGCATCCGTTCACCACGCACCCGATGCTCCATCGAGGGCCAGTCATGCGCCTGCATCAGCGAACAGGTGTAGGCGCTGGCGTTTGGGGACCGACAGGTTATGGCCGGTCCGATCTGCGCATCGTGCTGCAAGTCATAAAGCTTCGCCAGTTCGCGGCACACTCCGCCGAAAGCTTCATCCTGGGTGACATCGCGAATCAGGCCGCCATTGGCGTAAACCTGACGCCCGTCATTCAATCCCGCGATAAATTCCTTACCGGTCCGCAATCCCATTCGATCAATCCATCTCCGCACAGGCTTCGCTGTCGACCATTACTCGCATGGCTCTTCATTGGCCCTGGTTCGGGATATATTCCACCTATCGAGTTTTGCGGTCCAGAGCAGAAGCATTGCGCGGAGGATCAAGTGGCGGCGACGAAGAATACTGAACTGATTGGGCATCTGGATTGTCCCGGCGGCGGCCAGGTATGGAGCGATGCGACCACCCTTTATATCGGACACATGACGCCGCCGTATGGCACCACCATCGTCGACATCGCCGATCCGCGCCATCCCCGGATTTTGTCACAGATCCAGATTCCGCCGGGATGGCATTCGCATAAAGTTCGCGCCGCCAATGGGATCATGATCGTCAATCATGAGCGGATCGGAAAAGAAAATCCTGAATTTGGCGGCGGCCTCGGCATCTATGATGTCCGCGACGGATCACGCCCCAAACTGATCACGAAATGGAAAACGGCGGGTGCTGGCGTACATCGGTTCTCTTTCGACGGACGCTACGCTTACATCTCGCCGAGCGTCGAAGGCTACGTCGGCCGCATCGTGATGATTCTCGATCTCGCCGATCCTTCCAAGCCCGTGGAGGCTGGCCGTTGGTGGATTCCGGGGCAACACGCGGCTGGCGGCGAGGAGTACAGATGGGGCGATGCTCCGGAACCGCTATGTCATCATCCCTTGCGCCTGGGTGATCGCTTATACGTCAGCTATTGGCACGCGGGCTTTTTCATTCTCGATATCAGCGACCTGGCGCATCCTCGCATGGTCGCGCATCGCAACACCGGCCCGGGTTTCTCGCATCCGACCCATACCTGTCTGCCGATTCCCGGTACGCTCAAGGGCAGACGGATTATGGTCGTGGCCGACGAGGATGTCTTCAAGCTACGGCCCGCGCCGCCCTCTTTCGCATGGATTTACGACGTGACCTACGAGCCGGAGCCGACCCCGATCGCCACCTTTCAAGTCGATGGAATCGACCGCGACGGCGCGCCGCAACCGCCGATGACCGGGTGCCATCAGCCATCGGAGCGCGTCACCGGTTCGATCATCCCGTTCGCATGGTTCGCAAACGGGATGCGGCTGGTCGACATCGCGAACCCCTTCGCGCCCAAAGAGGTGGGATCGTACCAACCCGACCCACCGCCGGGTTATGAACGCGCCTCGTCCAACGACGTAACCACCGACGAGCGCGGCCTAATTTATGTGATCGATCGGCAACGAGGACTCGATATCCTGCAGAGCGCCCTGCTCTCCTGAAGCCGCACGGCCATGAGGGCATAAAACCTTGACTCGCTTTCGCCGATGGGCGACTATCGCGCAACTTCTCATACAAAGGACACAATTTCGCATGAAGGGCAAAAAAGGCCTCGCCGCCGCGATGGCGGCAACGATGGTGGTATGCGGCATGAGCTGGGGCCTACCGAGCTTCGCACAGGAATCGACGGCTGCGCCGCAGGCTACTCCCGGTGCGGCACCCAATGGTCAGTCGCAAAGTAAACTCGATTTGGCGGCCGCCAAGGCCGAGCGCAAGGCGCTGATCGGCGAGAACATGGACCTCACGCCCGCCGAAGGCAAAAAGTTCTGGCCACTGTATGACCGGTACGAAGCGGCAATGGATCAGGTTGACAAGCGCCATGCGGCCGAAATCCGCGCCTATGCGAAGGCGTATCAGAACATGACGGGTGCCGATGCGAAGGCCAAGCTGGATGAAGTTATCGCCGTGCAGCAGGCGCGTCTGAACGTCCAGAAGCAGTATATTCCGAAGTTCAGGGCGGCCATCTCGGAGATCAAAACCACGCGCTTTTTCCAGATCGATAACAAGCTTCACGCACTGATCCAGTGCCAGATCGCGCAACTGGTGCCCTTGATCGGCTCCGCTCAGCCCACGGCCGGGGCGACTTCGGGTCAATAATTTAATGATTGATGTTCGCGGTTGATAAGGCGGCTGGCATAACACCAGCCGCCTCTTTACGCGTAAGGAAGCTAATGACTAATTCGGTGGCTGGAACTCGGTGACCTCCCGAGATCGCGAGGCGCAAAGTTCAGTTCAATCGGGATTAGCCTCGCTCGATCCGACAACGTGCGCCATACCGTCGCCGGATCGGAATTGAAAACGATATTCGGATCAGCGGTCACCGTGTACCACGCGCCCCGCAATATTTCGCCATGCAGTTGCTCGACGCTCCACTGCGCGCGGCCCACGATCACTCGGAATTGCCGCACCTGCTTTGGATCCCGCGCCATCTTCGCGGCCAGATCCAAATCCATGCTGACGTACACATCGCCCGCGAGATGAATCGCATGCTCAAGCGGCCGGGTTGACTTGATCAGGACCGCGGGCGTCTCAATATCGATCGGTCCGCCGAAGAACGCCGTCGCCCCACTCTGCTTAAGCGCCGGGCTATCTGGAAACAATTTGCTGAGCGGTATGCCCTTTATCGGTTTATTCACGATCAATCCGATCACCAGCGGATCGTCACCCTGATGCGGAATCATCATGATCACTGAATGTGCGAATAACGGATCAGGCATGTCCGGCTTGGCAACCAGAAAGGTCGATTCCGCTTCCGCGGCTCTGCTTTGCGATCCGCGTCCAGCCGAGCAAACCAGCAGCATCGACACACTAATCAGTGCCGCAAACAGCCAGACGCAGCGTCGGCTGGTGATTTGTTCGGCGAAGGCCATGGGTAGGACCGGCACCTCAATTCCGATCATACAAGGCGGCTTATCGCGAGCAACCTCGAATGAACCGGCAATCAGCAACGATTCGGTTGAAAAATCCACCCGTGCCGCGCCTCGGAACACCTTCGATTAACGGCGAACGCGGGAAACTCGGCTGCTTGCTACGACATCAGTTGCAAGATCCAGTCGCCGACCGGGTTCGCCACCATCCGATGAGATCCAGAGTTGCGATACCGATAATGTGAATGTGCGCGCGCGTAGTGGTACGTCCGGCGTTTGACCCGTACCTTACCCTTCCACAGGGTTGGCGCCGGCGTGCTGGAACCGGTCTGATTGACCGCACTTACCTGCACCCGCGCCACGCCTTCACGGGTGAGGCCGATCTCCTGCGCGGCCCCTTTCGAGAGGTCAAGTCCGCGGCCGCGAACGTAAGGTCCGCGATCGTTGATGCGCACCACCACCGATCGCCCGTTGCTGAGGTTGGTAACCCGCACCCGCGAACCGAGCGGCAAAGTGCGCGAGGCTGCGGTTAGTCCATCTTGATGGAAAATTTCACCGTTGCTGGTCCGCCGTCCGTTGAAGCCCGGACCGTACCATGAAGCCACCGTGACGTTGCCGTGTGCAGGTAGTGGAGTTGCGTGACTTTGAGTGACCGGGGAAAATCTGCCAGTTCCCGCATTCTGGGCGGAGCATCCAGCCACGGCCAGTGCTGCTATCGCTAAAATGCAGTAGTGCGCTCGCACAAATTCCTCCCGCAGTCGATCGATCCCACTGATTCGATTACTACGCCAGCCGTTCTTAAGCTAGTCCTGACGAACTGAAAATAAATTGGAAAACGCGCAGTCGAACAAGGTCGCATTGGATTGGAATTGACCAAAATGGCTAAGGGTGCGCCGCCTATAGCTGCTGTGTGTTGATGTGCTTGCGGTTTTGGCGAAACGTTGGTTTTTTGAGCCGAAATATCGCAACGCACTTAATTTAGTGGTATACAGTTGGCCTCGTCATTTTTTTCTCAAAGGGAGGGGGAATTGTGGCTGGAGCAGTTTTGCCGCTTCACGCTTCTAGCGTTGAATTCTGCCGCGCCAATGTTTTGCGCATGTTGATCGAAGCGCAATGGCCCGTTGGCAAAGTGGCCGTAAGATTATTAACGCGCGAGGGTTCGCAAGGCGGCGGTGCATATCGCGGTTCGCAGGAATGGGCCGTCGACGGGCGCAACCTCTGGGAACTGGTTAACGAGATCGCGGACTTTATCGTCGGCCATGGCGATGTCGAGGCAAGCGTCGTGATGCGCAGCGCCGAGGCGGCAATCACAACCTGAGATTAACTGCGGCTTGCGTTTTCGGGAAAACGGCGCGTAGTGTGCGCGCTAAGGCACGTTAAATATCCATGCGCATACAAGATTATCCCCCGCAGGAACCGCTTTCCGAACCTGGACAGGCCTTCGCCGCCGAAGTGATGAAGCGCGGCGGGGGAGTCAGCGCCGAGGATCATAGCTACGGCCGCGACCCGTACCAAAGTCTCGCGCTCTGCGTACCGCAGTATCCCAACGGCACGGTAGCCGCATTCGCGCATGGCGGCGGATGGACCAGTGGGTACAAGGAACACCTGTTGTTCATGGCCCCGGTTTTTAATCACGCGGGAATCATTTTCGCCAGCATCGGATATCGGCTCGCTCCGCAACATCTGTTTCCTGCAGGATATAACGATGTCGCCGACGGGATCGCCTGGCTGTTTCGGAACGTCAGCCGGTATGGCGGCAAGCCCGAACGAATCTTCATCGGCGGTCACTCAGCCGGTGGACATTACGCGGCGTTGCTCGCGGTCAGGCGCGATTGGCAGCAGAACCTTGGATTGCCGCGCGATGTGGTGCGCGGATGTCTTCCGATCTCGGGTGTGTACGATTTTCGCGAGGGCTCGGGGCTTTTGGCGCGGCCGCGATTTCTGGGGCCGTCCGCGGCCGGGATCGAAGCGACGGTAAGTCCGATTTGTAATATCCAAGGCACGCCGCCGCCCTTTCTGTTGTCGCACGGCAGCGAAGATTTCCCCCATCTTTCGCGACAGGCCGAACAGATGGAACCGGCACTGCGCGCTGCGGGCGGATCGGTCGAGCGGATTGTACTGGCCGGGCGTAATCATTTCAGCGCCTGCTTCGCCGGCGGCGAAGCCGAGGGACCATGGGCGCCGCATGCGCTGAAATGGATCAGCCGGCAGTAAACGAAGTCGTCGCGGCACAATCACACCGCCACCAACCCTAATACACGCACCGGACTGCCGCTGCCCGCTACGATTTTGAGCGGCGCGGCCACCACGATCGAGCCGGTCGGCGGAAGCTGATCGAGATTGCATAAGCTCGCCAGTCCGAACTTGCCCGCCCCGTGCATCGTGGCATGATTCGGAAAGGGCGGATCGAGACTGCGCGCCTGACCCGCATCGGTACCCACAGTTTCCACCCCGATACCGAGCACATCGCGCTCATGCGCTAGCAGCCTGGAAGCCGAAACGTGTGGGCCGGGGCTATGAGCGCCGGTCGCATCTTCGTTCAGAAATGCAGCACCCTCGCGTTTGCTCCAGCCGGTGCGCAGCAGCACCCATGATTGCGTTGGGATACGGCCATAGCGGGTCTCCCATTCCAGAATATGTTCGGGCATCAACAGAAAATCAGGGTCTTTGGCCGCCTGCGCAGTGACGTCAATCACACACGCCGGACCGATGAATTTGTGCGCTGGGATGGTATCGCAGGCATTAGCGGGCAAATCCTTTCCGGTCACCCAGTGAATCGGCGCGTCGAAGTGAGTCCCCGTATGTTCCCAGACGTGGATGGCGTTGGAATACGACGTCGGGCCGCGTGGATCGTAACGGCTCATGGTTTCAATCGCGAATCGCGGCGGCTGCGCAAATTGGGGCGGCAGGTTGATAATCGGAGTCTGCGGCGACAATGGTCTGGTTAGATCGACAATTCTGACGCGGCCCGCGGCCAAACTCTCCACCAGCTCTCCCACAATGTGAGTCATCGCGATTACCTCCGGGCTGCAGGGATTTTTTCCGCCGAGCAACTGGAATCATCGCATAATCCAAACGCTAATCGTTAGCATCGAACCCGGCGCTTGTTGTGATACCGCTGGTGCCGTAAAACTTGTCCAAACTTTATGGGAGACGATCATGCCCCATCTGACGACCGATGATGGCCTGCGGCTGTATTACGAGGAGGCCGGCAGCGGTATGCCGATTCTCTTCGTGCATGAGTTCGGCGGAGATTTTCGCAGCTACGAACCGCAGATGAGATTTTTTGCGCGCCGCTATCGATGCGTCGCCTTCAATGCGCGTGGCTATCCGCCATCCGAGGTGCCCGGGGATATTGCGCGCTACTCCCAAGATCGCGCGCGCGACGATATCAAGGCGGTGGTCGAGGCGTTGGCTCTGGATCGGCCACATGTGGTCGGGGTCTCGATGGGCGCGTTCGCCACCCTTCATTTCGGGCTTCAATATTCTGATCGCGCACGCTCGCTGGTGATCGGCGGATGCGGTTACGGCGCCGAACCAGAAAAACGGGCCCAGTTCCAGGCCGAAGCCGAGGCCACCTCGCGGCACTTCGAAGTCACTCCGATCGCACAAGCCGCCGCGGAGTATGCGCAGGGGCCGGGACGGCAACACTATCGCGAAAAAGATCCGCGCGGTTTCGCCGAGTTCGCGCGCAACCTGGCGGAGCATTCGTCGATCGGATCGGCATTAACCCTGCGCGGGGTGCAAAGCAGGCGGCCGTCCTTGTATGAAATGAAAGATCGGCTCGAACGCCTGACCGTCCCCACGCTCATCATGTGCGGCGACGAAGACTTTTCCTGCCTCGATCCTTCGGTGATGCTGAAGCGAACCATCCCGTCAGCCGCGCTCGCAATTGTGCCGCAGACCGGCCACGCCGTGAACGTCGAAGAACCGGCATTGTTCAATCAGCTATGCGATGACTTCTTTCATCAGGTCGAATCCGGACGCTGGCGAATTCGCCGGGCCGGTTCATCGGGACGCATATTGTAGCCGTGTCCGGAGTGAATTCCGGAATTCTTTTTCTCCGCCAGGCGCTCAACGCTTCGGCGAAGGAAAGCGGAGTTTACCCTGAGCGGAGCGAATGGGCTCAAAATGACAGGATGGGTTTGGTGGAGGGTTTCCAAACCAGGTTTCGGCGGCGCGAGGAACTCTGCCCCGGTCCTCATTCGCCCGTCATAAGAGCGAGCGGGAATATGCGCGGGCGATTTGTTTTGGCACTAATTCTCATCGCGTCGCTGTTTTCATCAATCAACGCTTATGCTCATGGCACCGTCGGCGACTATACTTTTTTGGAACCGATTGTCGCCGATGATGCAAATCCGAAGAACGAGCTCGACCTTTTGCGCCCGCAATGGACGCGCATGGCCGGGTGCCGCGTATTCTCACTCGGCTTCTCGCTTGAAAAAGTGATCGCTGCCAGCACGCCGGAATTGACCTCGAATGGAGTCGCCAACGATGGGCTAGTCAGTCTGACCCTCGGCGATGACTGGATCTATCAGTCGCCGAGGCGGGGTAAATCGGCATCGGGGTTCAATGAATTGGAGTTGTTGCCGAAATGGGCCTTTCTGACGATGCCCGAGCATGAGTTCAGACTGTCGCTTGGTATGCGGATCATAATTCCAGCCGGTAGTCCCTCGGTCGAAGCTCAGCACCATACGCAGCTTGGGCCGGAGTTCCTGTGGGTCAAAGGGATGGGCGAGCTGGGGAACGATGGTTTGATCAAATACCTGCGGCCTTTCGCCGTGCAGGGCGATTTCGGCTATGTCCCGGCGCTCGGCGGACGCACCTGGCATGAGATGTTTGCCGACAACGTGATCGAATACTCGATGCCATATCTTAATAACAACGTCAAAGACCTTGGACTGGGATGGCCCTTGCGCAACTTGTACCCTTATATCGAATTCAATTACGACCAACTCGTCTCAGGCCCGCCGGGCCAGACTTTTCCACAAATTGCCGCCACACCCGGAATCGCCTTCATGAACTATTACGTCGAACTCAGTATCGCGACTCAGTTTGCCCTCAATCATGCGTCGGTAGCCGGGAACCATGCGACCGTAATTGGTTTACTCGATCTGTTCATCGACGATATCTTTCCTCCTACCAACTGGACTCCACTATGAAATGGCCAGGCTTGCTATTGACCTTATGCATGACGCTGCCGTTGGAAGCGGGAATTGCGTTTGCGCACGCCTTTCCGGCCTCCGAGCAGCCTAAAGTAGGATCCATGGTTCAAACGCCGCCCTCAACCGTTTCGATCACCTTCGACGATTCGATTGAGCAGTCATCCGTGCGGCTCGATGTCTTCGATAGCAACGGCAATCAGGAAGCTGCCGGCCCGCCACAGGTCGAAAAACACGGCCATCGCCTGTTGGTTCCAGTCAAGAAACTTCCAGCCGGCATTTACACCGTAAGGTGGAGTGTAACCGCCAAGGATGGACATCCCACCGAAGGCGCTTACGAGTTCACGGTAAAAGATTCAGGCAAGTAGTATCGTGGATCTCCGAGCCACCCTCCCGTCATTCCCGATGAACTTACCATTGGATTAAAATCATCTCAGCGCAAAAGCCGGGACCCATTGCAATCAGCAACCCGTATGATCCGGAAGTTGGGCTGCGCTTAAGCATCGTTTCCTCCAGGACCAGCAACACAGAGGCGGAGGAAAGATTGCCGAAACGGCGCAGGCAATCCCATGAAATCGCGAGGTCGCGTTCCGACAGTTGCAGCGCGTCGCGGATTGCATCGAGCACCTTCGGTCCGCCGGGATGCAGGATCCAGTTCGAGATGTCCTTGCTGCACAGGCCGCATTCCGACAAAAATGTCTCGACATCGCGAGCCAGCCGTTCCCTGATCAGAGCCGGCAGACGGGGCGAAAGCAGCACCTGGAAGCCGCGCTCCGAAATATCCCAGCCCATGATGTCTTCGGTTTGCGGATAAAAGAACGAACGGCTGGCGGCAATCTCGGGACCGTCGCAACCGCGCTCAGCGCCCGCTATCACGACCGCGGCGGCGCCATCGGCAAATAGTCCGGTCGCAATCAAGTTAGCGGTGGTGAGATCGCCAAGCTGGAGTGTCAGCGAGCAGATTTCGACCGCTAGCAGGACTGCCACCTGATGCGGGTAGGCTCGCACATGATCCGCCGCCCGCGTGAGTCCGACCGCTCCGCCTACGCATCCCAACCCGAACATAGGCGTTCGCTTGATGTCGGTCGGCAGGCTCATGCGATTGATCAGGTGGGCATCCAACGAGGGACTCGCGATTCCGGTCACCGACGTGACCACCAGCGCACCCATCTCGCGCCGTGCGAAACCGGAACGCGCGAGGGCCGCATCGATCGCTCTCTCACCCAAATCCTGGGCAACTTCCAGCCACGCCTTATTGCGCTGGCCCCAGCCCTTGAAGTTTTCGTACTCAGCCAGCGGCAACGCCAGGTGTCGATATTCCACCCCGGTCCGCGAGTGGATGCGCTCAAACAGTGCGGGTGATGACAGTTGTTCGGCCCAGATATTCCCGAGCGCCTCCATCAGAACGTTCTGCCGGAAACGGTTGCCCGGTAATGAACTGGCCACCCCGGCTAATTTCATCGCATTAACTCCTCTACCGGCGCCGAATCAGTCAACTCTCAACGTCCAGCAGCGGCTCACTAACTGCAAGACGGCGCGATGAAAATCTTATTCAAACGGTTTGGGAGGCAGCCTCGGGTTGGATTTGGTACTTGGCGGCAACCGCTAGTGGTGTGGCGTTCCGTTATGTTTACGAGGTTATCATCCGCACGAGATTCTGCGCTTGGGCAGGCTGCGCTCAAAATGACATGATCAGTCCTGCATTAAGAATCCGGTTCAGGCGGCGAACGCTTCGCATCGTTGATAGCGGCCGTGTTCGATCGCGGTGGCAGTGCCGGCGTCGAGTATCAGATAGTGCCCGGCGGTGCAGTAACCGGCCAGGTTGGATTTTCCAACCGGCTTGCCGGACTCGACCAATTCGATCACCGGCTGTGTGTCGTTTATGCCCTTGATGCGTCGGTAATGTGAACTGCGGTTGTATACCATCCGGGTACAGCCAGCCGGATGGCGATCGTCGATTCGCAATCGTTTCGCGGTCGTTACCTGAAGCGATTCCACTCCATTGCTGAATAGATTTTTATTTCGCCGCATGGCCCGCATGATTTGCGGAAGATCAACCATCCATCCGGCGATTACCGGACGGTTCTCCGCCGGTTCCGGCACCGGTGGCGTGAGAGCATCGGCGCTCGAGGGCAGGACCATCATCGTACCGGTGCACGCCTGACCCGCCGAGACCGGCACGATTGCGGCGTAAGCGCGATCGTTGCTGCGGCCCGCGTAGCCCCATCCCAGAGTAAGATACTCGGTCGAGACGCACGGCCGTTCGAACAGTCCCGTCATCTCGAATGCAGCCGCGCGATCGCCACGTTCGGCGTTGATTTTGAGTGGTCGCCGGAAACGCACCTGGTATGCAAATGGCTGCGCATCGGAATTAATCCGCGAGGCCGCCGCGTCGATCGCCTGCGCCGCGCTCAATAGCGAATTGTCATCGGATACCGACACCGGAATCGCGCCGCCGCCAAGGTCGCCGAGCGCGGTAAAGGCGCACGAAGTGGCAGTAGTGGGAGCAGCAACCGGGGGCGTGGCGCAACCGGCGAGTAGCTGGAAAATCATCAAAACGATTGCCGCCCCCAGGCATGGCGCGGGCGGCAATCTCAAGTTAGACGACCAGGTCCGAAATAAGCTCATCGTGAAAATTCGTAGCGTGAGATACGATTTAATTCCAGAGGTTCTGCCACCACGGATGCGCTTGTTCGGTTAAATTGAGCCCAATTCGATGCATTACCATTCCCACATCCCATCCGGTGAGATCGGCCAGATTTCGAGCCTGCTGCTCGCGCCGCTGATCGAGAGTTTGAAAATACGTGGCTGCCGCGGGGCAAAGCTGCGGCGATCCCTTCCATGGCCGATGCAGAACATAGCGCACTTGGAACGGGTTGGCATCACCAGTTTCCTGAAAGCTGAGGTCCTCGGGAAAGGTGCCCGCCGAGTACCTGACGTGAAGCCGCGTCAGCCTCGCACTTCCGCCGGATCCCTCGAAACCCACACCCGGCATCATGCCGCCGGGCGCGCCCAACATGGGGCGTGGATAGTTTGAGCCTTGATAGTTTTGCGGCGGCAGCCAGAAGACGCCCAGATCGCGCAGCTCCGCATTACTCAGCGGCTGCGCGGCGCAAGGATCGCAAAAGTTCATGTTCCAGAAGTACTCGGTGAACACCGCGCGCAAATCATTGACCTTGGACTGATGATCGAAAATCGCGCCGTAGGTTTTTGAAAAATCGTCGCGCACGAACTGCGGTACATCCTCGCCGCTCGGCATTGGGATGGTGCGATAGTTGGTGGCTTCGACGCGCCCGCTTTCGGTCAGTAGAAAGATCACCAAATCCTGCGGACCATCCGCGTTTACCATCCCCAGCCGAATCGGCAGCATGAACTTCGGCGACTCGAACGCGAACTGAAGCGGCCGCAGGTAATCGACTCCAGTTTTGGCCTGCTCCTTCAGATTCACCCGTGCGACAAAAAATTTCATCCCATCGCGGATGTACGGCGCGAGCGCGGCGGCCGCGCCCGGCGGAATCCGATAGCCGTTTTGACTTAACCAGGTTTCCAGTCCGTCGGACTGTTTGGCCGACAGGATCATGATGTCGTACTCGCCCACCGTGTACTGCGCTTCGATCTTCACCCCCAGTGCAGCGGCGGAATTTTGCGCTCGCCGCATTGCCTCATTTGGCATCTCCATCCCAACGCCAGCGGAGGGCGCCATGGGCTGCGGATAATTTATCGGGCAGGGATTGGGATCGTCGTACTCGACCAGGCGCGGCGCGCTGTAGTCGTCGAGATGCTTCACTACTGCGGGATCGCCGATATGAATCTGTCCGCGCTGCAACACCACCGGCACCGGCACCACCATCGCGAACTGCGACAGATCGCCCTGGTAGTCGCTCATGATCGTGATTACGGTCTTGTCCTCATGATGCACCAGCACCACCTTCGAGGCGTGATTTCGCAAAGTAGCGTTAGCTTTCCCGACGTAGAAGCCGCAAAACGCGATCGCGTTGATTGGCGCTGCGAGCCAGATTGCGATCGCGAGCGCGATCATGCTCGTCATCCGGGTTAATTCCCACTTCATGGCGTTCTCCTTTTACTCTCCAGTTAAATTGCGCGAACGGAAAAATTGCGTCGAAAACCATCACGCCTGGAGCGCTCAAGAACAGCGCCCACATCAGCGGATTGGTCTGGTAGAAATGAAACTCCAGCACCGCCGCGAGCATCGCCACGGCAGCCGCATGGACCACTCGTCCGGCGCGCGAATCCGGACTGGTGCGCGGATCGGAAATCATGAAAAAAGCGAAAATGAGCACCGATCCGTTCAATAAATGATGGGTCATCACCGCCGGACGTTGCCCGAGCCACAGCACCCTGCCAAACAACAGCGCACCGTACGATCCAACGAAGGTCAGACTGCTGTCCTGGCGGGCCGCGCGCGACACGACCATCGTGCCAGCCACCGCGATCCAGCCGGCCAGCGCCACGCTATGGCCCCATTGTCCGGGCGAGAGCCACACGTGAGGCATCGCCACCAGCGCGAAAATCAGGCCGAAACACGAGGGGTTGAACAGATGTTTGCGGCGGAACCGGAAGATCGATTTCGATCCGATCGCGACGGCAGCGGCGACCGGATGAACCCATGCCGAATCTGCGCGGAGTAAAAGCGTGAGGCTGAGCGAGGTGATCAGCGCGCTGCGATAATTAGATGGCCGCGCGGCGATTCGATCTGAAACCGATTCGGCGCACAAGGCGGCGGCAAAGGTCAATATCACCTGTCCCGCGCTCAGATCGAAATCGCGCCACCAAACGCCGAACGCGAGGATCGTTCCCAGGCCAAGCACCTGCATCAGGCGCGGATCGGCGGGAAGCCTGATACCAATCGTTCGCCAACGCGATATCTGCACGATCATCACAGATGCCCTCGTGGTTTGAACGGGGCGCCTGCAATCTCTTGCAAATTTTTTTAGAGTGCGCGGAAAAGATCTGAACTACTGGATTTGCCAGCTATGGCCACCATCGCTAGTTGCATAGCGGATGCCGTCGGTGGCCGTCACGATCGCGGCGTCGGCGCTGCTCGCGCGCACCGAAACCAGATTTGCGGAACTCGGCGAATTGATAGCGGCCCAATGGTTACCGTCCACGGTGCGCAACACCGTGCCCCCGTTGCCCACTATCCAGCATACGGAAGCCGACGGGGCGGAGGCGGAATTCAGGTCGCTGGTGACACCGGGGATACGAACAAAGGTCGCCGCGTTGGTGACGTAGCGCGCGATTTGACCCTTGCTACCGTAGGTCCATCGCACCGAGCCGTCCGGCGAAACCGTCGATCCGTGCGCCCATCCGGGCTTCGCGAAATAGGGTACGGGTCGGGCGCGAGAACTTTCCGCCTGCACCCCTTCGGACAATGCGCCGCCGGAGGCTGCGGCCATCGTGCCGGCACCCGGCGCTGCTATGCCCGCCGAATGGCTGATTGCCGCTCCTGCCGCGGCCGGGCCGGGCGCGCTGGCGGCAAGTTGTGGAATTGACAGCGCAGCCGAAGTGCCTAGCGGAGGCGGCGAACTCGCTCGCATTCGTTCTGCTGCGAAGCGCCGCAAAGCCGGTTGCCTTCGCCTGGGAACCTCAACCCTCGCAGGGGCTTGACTGATGGGGGAGCCGGCGGCGGGTAGCTTGGGCACCGATAACGCTGGCGAGGTGGCCGGCGCTGACTGCATTGCCAAACGCATCGGCTGCGCCGCCTCCTGCTGATAGTACTCGCGGCCAAGACCCACGGCGACGATCACGCCGATTGCACCGGCGATCGCGAACCCCACCGGCGCGCTGAACCACCATCGCCGCAGTCCGGTTTCCACCGCAAGTGCATCCGTGGCGGCCTGCGCCAGCATCGCGAGTTCCGCCCGGCAAGCGCCGCATCCGGCAAGATGGCTTTCGATTCGATCGCTTTCCGCAGCGCTCAGAGCATGTTCATAGTAGGCGGCGAGCGCCGCCGCCTCGCAACATTGTTCCCGATCGCGAAACTCGCCCGCGCGCAGGCGATGCGTCAACAGCGTATCGAATCGATCGTTATTTTCGCCGGTGGCCAATTTTACTCCATCAGGATTGGAACGATCCGCCGGGCTTTTGTTGCATCCCAACTGATGCGGGCGGCGTCAGAATGGCTAAATCGAAAGACCATCCCTCGATGGCGTCATTATAACACTGACGAATCTGCGCGGGGCTTAAACCGTCCGACCGCAGGCTGCGCTCGACCCATTTACGCGCCGACTCGCGAGCGCTTTTCAGGCGGCGCGAGACCGTCCATTCGCGTTCATTCAGTAGCCGTCCAATCTCCTTGAGCGTGAGACCGTCGGCATAATAATAGGCGAGCCTCATCCGATCGCGCGGCTTAAGCACCGTCAACGCGTCGCGCAAAGCGGCACTAACTTTCGCCAGGCTCCGTTCACGGTCGGACTGAGAGTGATCGGGCGAAACCGCGAGCTTGCCCGCCTCGACGCTATCGAGCGGTTGGTCGAAGCGTTGCGCGCGCACCGAATCGATATGCCGCCGCGCGATCACTGCGCGCAGCCAGCCCGCCAGCGAGCTACGCCCATGAAAATAGGTCAGCAGCGAGCGACGCTCGCCTGCGCCAGCGCGAATTCCGTACAGATCGGCCCACAGCGAATCGGCCAGCTCACGGCTGCTTTCATCGCGCGTGATCGCGCGCGCCGCCGCGTACAAAATCGGGCGATACAAGGTGATGAATTCCTCCCATGCCGATGGGTCGCCAGCCGCCAGCGCGCAGCCCAGCGCGAGGTCCGCCGCATGGACCGACGCCAGATAACCCTCGACTGCCGCCGACGACGAATCCGGCAGCGCACAGATGCCTCGGTAGAGTGCTTCGTTAAACGTCGCGCGGGTAACGCGCCGCGCGTCGGCCCCGCTGCGGGAATAGACTTGTGCGATCGTGGCGGCGTAGCGATCGATCAATTCATCAAATTCATCGCGAGCCGGCGGCGATCCCATCTGGCAGACCCCGCTTCAGCGACCGCCCGAGCGCAGCCGCGGAACATAATGCTGAACGCCGGTATGCGTCCGCTCAATCTCGCGGATCAGTTCCTCGAGATCGTCGGGATGCTCGATGAAATCCATGGCCGAGGTATCGACCACCAGGAGCGGAGTTTCTTCGTAATAGAAGAAGAAATCGCGGTATGCGGCTGACAGCCGCTCGAGGTATTCGACGCTGATATGACGCTCGAAGTCGCGCTTGCGCCGCCGCAGCCGCTCGATCAGCACCTCGGATCGCGCCCACATATAAATGACCAGGTCCGGCTTCGCCATCTGGGCGTCGAGCAGCTTATAAATTTGCTCATAGAGCACCAGCTCTTCGGGCGACAGATTCAGGGTGGCGAAGATACGGTCCTTGCTGAACAGGTAATCGCAGACCGTTGCCTGGGTGAAGAGTTCGCGCTGGACCAGCTCGCGCTGCTGCCGATATCTAATCAGTAGAAAATAAAGTTGCGCTGGAAAAGCAAATTTGTCGGGATCTTCGTAAAAGCGGGCGACGAATGGATTGCTTCCGGATTCATCCAGCACCAGACGCGCGCTGAGCTTTTCCGACAGCATGCGGGCGAACGAGGTTTTGCCGACTCCGATCGGCCCCTCAACCGCTATATAGCCGCGCTGAGGCTTAACCGGGCTCGCGGGCTTTTGCTCGACCACCCTCTTTTTTGTGAGCTTCCGCCTCGGCCTTCCGAGGGCGCTAATTGGCCGGCGCGGGCAGTGGGAAGTGAACCCGTTCCTTGGCAACGCTCAGCAGTTCGACGCTGGCGCCATTATTCGCAAACGCCGCGATAATCTCTTCCACCAGCCACTCCGGAGAGGAGGCGCTGGCCGTGAGTCCCAGCGCATGAACCGCGCTCAACATTCCCGCTTCGACATCCGCGATCGAATCGACCAGGTAGGCGCGCCCACCATAGGTCCGCGCCACCTCCACCAGGCGGTTGGCGTTGGAACTTTGCTTGGATCCGACCACCAAAATGGCATCGCTGATGTTGACCAGTTCCTTGACCGCGTTCTGGCGATTCTGGGTGGCATAGCAGATGTCATCGGTTTTGGGTGTTCGCAGCGCAGGGAAACGGCGCTTGAGGGTCTGCATGATTTCGCGGGTGTCATCGACACTGAGCGTGGTCTGCGTCACCGCCGCCACCCGCTCGGCATCGGGAACCTCGATCACCTTGGCCTCTTCCACGCTCCCCACCAGCAGTACGCGGCCCGGAGCGACGCCCAGCGTCCCTTTGACCTCTTCATGCCCGGCATGTCCAACCAGGATGGTCGTGCGCCCCTCGTCGGCGTAGCGGCTCACCTCCAGATGAACCTTGGTGACCAGCGGACAAGTGGCATCGATAACCCGCAAGCCGCGGGATCGTGCGCGATCCCATTCGCTGGGCGCAACGCCGTGGGCGCTGAAGATCACGCGCTGACCGGCGGGTACCTCGTCGAGGTTCTCGACAAAAATCGCCCCTTCGGTTTCCAGCCGTTCGAGCACGAAGCGATTGTGAACAATCTGATGTCTTACGTAGAGCGGCCGGCCGAAACTGCGCAGGGCCTCGCGCACCGCCTCGACCGCGCGATCGACGCCGGCGCAGAAGCCGCGTGGCTCAGCCAGAATTATGCGTTTAACGGTGTTTTCGGGTGCAGGAACCATCGATGCCTTCAATATCCGATACTGTCCGGGCGGTCAACTTCGCCACAAACTCGCCCGTTCGACTCACTCAATCGATCTGGCGGCCGGATGAGGCGGATGCGAGGTTTGGCATCCGACCCACAACTCGCCGCCTTCGAAATATTCCTTCTTCCAGATCGGTACAATTTCCTTGATCCGATCGATCGCGAAGCGGCAGGCCTCGAAGGCTTCGCCCCGATGGGCCGCCGAGACCGCGATCGCGACCGAGGTCTCGCCAATATCCACGCGGCCAATCCGATGCGTGATCGCAATTTTTACGATACTGAAACGATCGTTGGCTTCATCGGCGATCTTGTGCATCTCGCTGAGCGCCATCGGCGCGTACGCTTCATACTCGAGTCTGAGCACCCGCCGTCCAGCGTTCTCGATCCGGGTGGTGCCGGCGAAAGTGACCGCCGCGCCGGCGCGCGGATCGGCCACCGCCGACTGGAGTTCATCGAGGTCGATGCGATGCTGAACGATTTTGATCGGTCCGATCCAGGCCGGATCGCTACCCCCGCTAACCGGCGGGATGAACGCGACCTCGTCGCCGGCGCGGGGCCGGTAATCGCCCTGCACGTATTCATGATTAACCGCGAAACCGACGCTGTCGCGATGCCCTCCGAGGGCGGGAAATTCCACCATCAGCAGACGCCACATCTCACCGACGGTGGTGCCCTCCGGGAACTCACGGCTGAGTTCACCGGCGCGGGCGCGTTCGCGCAAGGTGGCGAACAGCTTGATATTCACCGTATTCATAGGTTCAAGAGTTGCGCCATATGACCCAATTCCGGCAGCAACAGCTTTTCGAGCGCCAGCCGGCAGGCGGTCGGCGATCCCGGCAAGGCCACGACAAGCTTACCCTTAACCACCCCGGCGAGCGCTCGGCTCAAAAAGGCGGCCGGTCCGATTTCCTGGTATGAAAGCATCCGGAACAGTTCGCCGAAACCTTCCAGCTCCGTTTCGAGCATCGGCCGGACCACTTCGATCGTGCAGTCGCGCGGAGCTATCCCCGTACCGCCGCTCAATATCAGCGCACCGGCTAACTCGATACCGTTGACGATCGCCCGCTCGATAAGCTCGGGGGTGTCGGGCACGATCTCATAATGGACCACTTGATGGCCCGCGCGCTCGACTAGATCGCGAATCACTCTGCCACTTTCGTCGGTATCAGGCGTGCGCGTATCGCTCAGAGTGATGATACCGACCCGGACCTGAGTGCGATCGTGCTTATGATGCTCGTGAACGGCCACGATCCTAAAAGTATCCGATCGGCAGCCGCGGTTTAAGCGACGCTGCGAGGGTTGCCAGACCGATCCGGAACTCAACGTAAACGGATATTGAACGCCTGGCGGCCTTTTTCGCCGGGCTTCACTTCAAACTGGATCTCTGTGCCTTCGCGCAAATCCTCGAAATAAACCTTTGGCGACAACCGCGAACGATGAAAGAAAACTTCCTCGCCGCCGTCGTCCGGGATGATAAAGCCGAACCCCTTGTCTGTGACTACCTTCTTGATAGTACCGAACACCATCGCCTCCGTTCGAGCCATGTTGGCATTCCGCTTTCACGCCACGTTATCACATTAAGCCGGTTTTCGGCATGACGAAGTTCGTTATGCGAAGCGCTCAGGCGTGAATCAGGCCGGAGATGCCGGCCACGAACAGCGGCGTGAGAATCCATCCGGAAAGGATGTGCGCCCATAGATAAATCCGTAGCGCCCCGCCCTCGATTTTGCCTATATCGCGCTTAAGCGAAAAAAACCTGATCTGATGATCGCGGATGTGGCGCGGGTTCGGACGCCAGTGCGCCGCCTGATGAAGATCGACCAGCGGCAAAAAATTTTCCAATGAGTACACAAATGCATTAAACGGCGGATAATGCGCCGGGCACTCGCCCCCGAGAAAGGATTGGTAGGCGTGGTGCTCGGTCGGCGTCACCAATCCCGCCCGGTAACCCCATCCGAACAGAATGCTGCCAAAAATCACGAAGCCAACCATCCACCACAGCGCCTGCAAGGGACGATAGCCGTATCCGATGGTTACCTTCAGGAGAAATTGCCAGATTCGATCGGCCACGCTAAGGCCGCCGAAACGCAACCGCGCATCGCGTTTCGCAATCAAGACGCTGACCGCCTCCTGCTCGCGCCCGCTGTTGTTCAACACCTGCGCCAGTTGGTTGAACGGTTGTGAACGGTAGCCGGGCTTTTGCAACGAGAGCCAGCGCAGGCGGGTGGCGGCATCGTCGGGCGCTTCGCCGAAGTTTTTGTACTCGAATCCGTTGAGCATTAAATGGCCTGCCGCCGGCCAACTTTCAGGGCTATCCCAAAATGCCCCCGCCTCGGCATCTTCAAGATCGAGGATGGTCCGGGGAGTGACGGCGATCTGCGTCCAGTAGAGCGTTCCACCTATTCTGGCACGCTCGGCATCGAGTCCCGTCGCTCCATCGCCGATAAAGTCAACGTGATTGAAGCTCAAAGATCCTCCAATCGTGCTGAGGCGGAAATCCACCATGCCGTCGCTCTCAAACTCCTGATGGAACAGCGCGTCACCGCCGATCGTCGCGCTGATCGCGGAAACGGCGGGCTGACCATCGCCATGAAAACGGCCGGCGCTAAAATTAAGATCGCCGTCCACTTTGGCCCGGAATAAATCGACGCTCGCATAGCTGCCCTGTCCGAGCGTGAAATCGCCGTGCACCATCGCCTGCGCCGCTTCCACTGGGCCGATCGCGTCGCGGCGGAAGTCGAGCGCACGAGTATCCGCGTATGACAGATTGATTCCCTCGGATACGGCGCTGTTCACGATCGTGATAGGTGCGCCAACATGCATGAAGGACAGATCGAGCGGACCGACGATGCGCGCGCCGGCAATCCCGATTCCACTTGGATGCACATCACGAAGCGCCTCGGGGTTGCTCACCAGCCATGCCAGCAGCGGTGCCCGAATGGTTCGATCGCTACCCCACTGCGAGGCCTTCGCCGCCAGGTTCGAGGGATTGGAAGGATCGGAACTAGGACCGATCCAGGCAAGATCGCGCCGTGGCGCATAGTCGAGCAACTTTGATTCGGCCGCGGAAAGGTTGCCGAATACGGCCTGCGCCATCTGCTTGAGCGCAGCCGCTTCAGACATATCGGCCTGACCGGAGAACGCTACCGTAGCTCCGATAGCGATCGCGAACGGCACCGCGATCCATATCGACATTTTTCGCACCGATATCACTCCCCTGCCCTGCGCGCGCCAGCCGACAGTTATTCGAGAAGCGATCGGTTATGCAAGCCGCGTGGTCCGCCCCTCATCAAACCGACTCGAATGCGGCCTAACCGCAATGATGGCCTTGACACCCTGCCCGCTGTGCGCGATTTTCGCGCCATGGAACGACTCGCAAACAAAGTTGCAGTGATAACTGGCGCCGGCGGCGGACTCGGCAGAAGCTACGCGCGCCGGCTCGCTTTGGACGGTGCCGACGTGGCGATCTGGGACATCAACGGCGATGGCGCGAATCAGACGGCGCAACTGGTGTCGGAGACCGGCCGCCGCGCAATCGCGTTCAAGGTTGACGTCACCCGCGAGGACCAGGTGGCCGCGGCCGCTAAAGACAGTTTCGACGCGCTGGGACGGATCGATATTCTGGTCAACAATGCGGGGATTGTGCGCGACATCGCGCCCGCGCCGATCGAATCAATTAAACTCGAGGATTGGAATCACATCCTCGCGGTCAATCTGACCGGCGCTTTCCTGGCCAGCAAAGCTTTAGTGCCGTATCTGAAGCGCTCCGGCCGCGGCGGCAAGATTATCAATATTTCGTCCGGCACGGCGCTGCATGGGGGCTCGATCAGGCTCGATTACATATGCTCCAAAGCCGGCATTATCGGACTGACGCGGGCGCTGGCCGTGATGCTCGGTCCGGACTGGATCAACGTCAATGTAATCGCGCCCGGCCCGGTGCCGTACACGCTGCTCGATCGCGATCAGGGTGCGCCGCCGGTCGAATCGGACCCGCGCTTTCCGCCCGAAATGCTGTACGCTGCTCGCCCTCTCAAGCGCGAGATTCAGCCGAACGATATCGAAGGATTGGTGGCGTTCCTCGCCTCGCCCGAAAGCGACATGATCACCGGCCAGTTGATCGCGGTCGATGGCGGGCGGGTCTTCGTCGGCTGAGGAAGCTCCGCACAAGTCACTCTGAGCGCAGTGAAGAATCCGGGGATTCTTCACTGCGCAGACTCCGTTCAGAATGACGTCCTGACCGTCGCCGAGCTTCCTTGGCGGCAGCGAGGGGGCCGCGCCTGATGAGCGCCGACATCAGATCTACTTGATGTAAAAAGCTTCGGGCGCGGGACGATAGACGCGCGCCAGCCATAGTGGCCGCCGCAGACCGCCGGGCCCCGGAGCCGATCGGGCCAGCTCAAGCCATCTGCGATACACTTCGTGGGACTTGTTGGTATCGACGAAGATATCGCCGTAGCGATCGCCCGGATCTGGTTTCGTCACCGTCACCTTTTGATGCCAGCAGTGCTGCCCGCTGATGGGGTCGGGTTGCACCGGGAAGGTAAGATTTTGATGCACGCCGGCGTCGTGCCACCAGATTCGTTCGGAGTCGGGGTCGTTGCTGGCGAAGGGCTCGACGCCGTTGCGCTGGCGCATGGTCCATTGGCCCTTGTTGGCTTGCGAAAGATCGACCAGTGCAGAGGACCATCGCTCGCCGCCGGAGTCGGGCTTGAGCCGCCAGCGTCCCAGATGATGCGAACAGGCGACCACGCCGGGTCGGATCCCTTCGGTGACCCATACCTTGTCGACGAACCAGCCGATTTCGGTGGCGACTTTGAGCAGATCGTTAGTTTCGACTCCCAACCGCCGCGCATCCTCGGTGTTGAGCCACAGCGGATTGCTATGCGAAATTTCGTTGAGCCACTTGGCGTTACCGGATCGGGTATGCACCAGCGTGGGCAGACGAAAGGTGGGCAGCAGCAGCATTTCGCCGCGCGTACGATCGATCTTCGACCAGTGAACGTGGCTTCGGATGTAGCACGGGACTGAATATTCCGGCCATTTCCATTGCTTGAGCGTCGGCGCGTAGAATTCAAGTTTGCGCGATTGGGTGGGAAACCCGGCGCAGTATTTTTCCTCGATTTTCACCCCGACCGCGGTTCCGCCCTTGCTCAGAACGCCGGTTTTTGACTCGATCGTACTCTGCTGGACATCGCTCTCGCTGACCGCTTTCTCGTGCGTATTGTAGACCCCGTCCTCGATTAGAAACGCGCCGTATTTGCGCATGTACTGGAGCGGCGTCAGATTTTCCTTTGCTGCCGCGGCGGGCAGGCCAGGCACGCTATGCTCGAACATCCAGCCGTAAAATTCATCGAGGGTAAGTTTCTCGCCCGGCCGGTATGGTGACTCGAAATACTTGCGGATGCCGAGGCTGCCGTCGGGATCGATTCGCCATGAAAGCTCGATCCAGAATTCATCCTCCTCCCAGACCTCGCCGAGACCGGCTTCGCGATTGGCTTCCCAGCCGGTCTTGAATTTACGTCCGGCGCGTTCCATGGCGGTGCGCAGCACCGGCTGGCGAAATCCGATCCAGCGTGCGGCGTGGGTTTCCTGACTCATCAAATCGTGACGTTCCGGCGCGTGACCCATCGGCAGCACATAGTCGGCGAACCATGCGGTCTCGCTCCAAATCGGAGTCAGGCAGGCATGCCGCTCGACCTTGCTTTCATCGCTGAGAGCCTCGATCCAGCTCATGCCGTCAGGGTTGGTCCACACCGGATTGTAGACGCGGGTAAAATACATGGCGAGTTTTCCGCGGCCTTCCTTGAGAAAATGAGGCAGCAGAAAACTCATCTCGAAAAACGCGAGCGGGAACTCGCGCGGCCACATCATCTCGTTCCAGACGTTGGGCGCAGGCGGCATCAACGGCGGCGCCGGGATGTACTTGTCGCTGGCGTTCGGATGGGTACCGCCGACGGTGCCCACCGCGCCCATCAGCACCACCAGGAACTCCAGCGCGCGCGCCACCTGCCATCCGCCGAGGTTACCGGCGGCGGCGTTACGCCATACATGAGTGGCGAGCGCCGAGCCTGCCCGTCCGACCTCGCGCGCCACCTCGACCAGCGTGGCGGCATCGCAACCCGATTCCTGAGCGGCGAACTCCGGCGTGTATTGCGCATAGAGCTGCTTCAACGCCGCCTCGAAGTTCTCGAAGGTGGGAGGCAGCTCCGGATGTTCGGCAGCGAGATATTCCTCCCAGTTGACCCATCGCCGTACGAACTCGCGATCGTACCATCCGTTTTCGATCAGCAGCCGGCAAATCGCCAACAGCACCGCTGCCTCGGTCCCGGGCCAGGTGGACATCCAGTAGTCAGCTTTGGAGGCGGTGTTCGACAGGCGGGTATCGATCGCGCAAATTTTCGCGCCGCGGGCTTTGGCCTCGATAATCCGTTGCGCGTGCGGATTGAAATAATGGCCGGCCTCCAGATGCGAACTCAGCAGCAGGATAAAGCGGGCGTTGGCGTAATCGGGCGAAGGACGATCGGCGCCATGCCAGAAGGCGTAGCCGGTACGGGCGCCGGCGGAGCAGACATTGGTATGGCTGTTGTGGCCGTCGATACCCCACGCATGCAGCACGCGCTGGTTGTAAAGCAGTTCATGGCCGGGACGGCCGACGTGATAAACGATCTCGTTGCGGCGATCCTCGACAATCGCGCGGCGAATCCGGCCTGCGATATCGTCCAGCGCCTCATCCCAGGTGATACGTTCCCATTTGCCTTCGCCACGGCGGCCGGCCCGGCGCAGCGGATGGAGAATACGTTCGGGATCCTGAATCTGATTGAGCGTCGCCGGACCCTTGGCGCAGTTGCGCCCGCGGCTTCCGGGATGGGCGGGATTACCCTCGAACTTGCGCACCCGCATGGTGTCGCGATCGACATAGGCCAGCAGGCCGCATCCCGCTTCGCAGTTGAAGCAGATAGTCGGCACCAGCGTGTAATGACGATCCACCTTTCGCGGCCAGTGCGCGGGATCGAATTCGGTCCAATCGTTCCACTTTTCGACCGGTGGAAAGCTCGCCAGGCCACCGGCGGGAGCGTCAAGTTCTTTCGCCGCGGGATTGAGCGGTTGAAGATTTTTTAATGACGTCATATTAGCTCAGTGGGACCGCCTGCCCCGCTTTGATCCAGATGTCCTCGAATTTCCACAGCCCGGCCAATGCCGCAAACGCAGCCACCACGAATGCGGCGGTGGCGGCCGGATCCGCGGCATTGAATCCAATCGACATGAGTATGATTGGAATCAGGACCCCGAGCACTCCGCACCCCATCCAAAAGCGTCCGCTGAGCGGGCCTTTGCTGATCAGGTCGGCGGCGCGGCGCAGGTCCTCGTTCATCGGCGCGAGATATAACTCGGTAAGCACCATCGCGAAGCCAATCGCGAGCGAGACAATTAGCAGCCAGGCAAGATCGGACACTATCGGCCGCGCCGAGGCGACACTCGCGATAATTAGCAGGATCGCCGAACCTGCGATCACCGCCTGCGCAATCAAATGCCACAGGAAAAGCGGACTCTGCCACAGTTCGCGGCCCTTGGCCTGCGCAAACAGAAACGCCGTATAACCGGCGGTGGCCAGTCCGAGCGCGGTCGCGATCGCGCCGACAAAGCCCGGAACGTATCCCATGAACCAGACGCAGCCGAGCCACGCCATCGCGGCCCCACTGTACAACATCAAGATGTAGGCGCCCCAGACCAGCCACGAACTGAAATTCGGCTTGGTGAGTAAAAAGTAGAAGCGGTCGGGACGTTTCAGATCGGCGACCAATATCGCCGAAGTCAGGCCGGTGAAGCCCAGCGCGATAATCGGACTCGCGAGCGCGGTGGTCGCGTCGGCCCGGCCGAATAGAAAAGAAACTATCGCGGCGACGATCAGCACGCCCGCGGCGATCGATTTGGTCCACAGATAAGCGGCGGCCTTCGCGCCCCATGGCATCGGATGCGCGATGTCATAGACTTCGCGCGCAGCGCCCGGAATGTCGTTACGCGCCGGCGTGCGAGCGGCATTGGAAAGCTGGTCCGGCCGGCGCTCGGCCCACAGGTATGCGGGTTGCGTTGAGAGCATCGTAGGCTGCAACAGATCGCCGTCGACGCCGACATAAAAAAGTTTCGGCTCAGTGCCCTTATGCGGTTTGCGCGCGGTGACCTTTTGCGTGGTGATCGTGCGTGCGATGCGGCTCGCCGGATCATCCAGATCGCCCGCGATAATCGCCTGCGTGGGACATACGATTACGCAGGCCGGTTCGAGCTCCATCTCGATCCGATGAGCGCAATAGTTACATTTCGCCGCCGTATTGCTGTTCGGATCGATATACAACGCATCGTAGGGGCAGGCCTGCATGCAGGACTTGCAGCCGATACAGCGCGAGCTATCGAAATCGACGATACCATCGGAGCGCTTGAACAAGGCGGTGGTTGGGCAGATCTCGACGCACGGCGCGTTGTCGCAATGGTTACAGCGCAGGACTGCGAAATGGCGCGAGGTGTCGGGGAACTGGCCCTTCTCGATGTATTTGACCCAGGTTCGGAAGACGCCGACCGGAACCCCATGCTCTTCTTTGCAGGCCACCGTGCACGCATGGCATCCGATACATCGATCCTGATCGATTACGAAGCCGTATCGCAATTGTCTTTTCCTCGTCCCGCCTGAGCCGAATCGGCTCTTATCGTAAAGTGTGCTTCGCGAAAGAACAATCGGCTTTCAAGCATGTTCCTGACGGTGAGCCGCTGACCTGGCGCCTTTACGAATGCGCCTGGCCGGCTTGGCGATTTCACCGCGCTGCTTGCGCAATTCAGCGGCGCGCGCGTGACGATCGTCGTATTCGTGACCGCGGCCCAGATGGTACGCCGCGAAGCGATCCGCGGCCTTGTCGTTCATCCAGCAAAAGCGCGCCGCGGGGGGCACTGGCGGAGCGAGTGGACGGGTCAGCGAATCGATTTCCCGTTCGCCTGACACATTCCGATTGGCAATCGCAAATTGCGATATGACTCGCGGCGCCAACCGCGCGCAGGCCGGACATCGGCGTTTGCGGTTGCGCTCGCCAAGATCGGCGAGGCCCTCGAACGTCAGGTCACAGCCGGGGCAAAGCCATTCGTACAGCGGCATCGGCTACTCAATCCAACTCGCGCGGATTTTCTTTCCAGTCATCGGGATCGTGAGTGATCCACAATTGCGCGCCGGAGATATCGCGAATCGATTTTATACGCTGCAACGACTGCCGCGCCTGCATATGGTTAACGCTGAAAGGCATCGCGATTTCGTGTTCGAGCGAGGCCCGCGTATGTACGGTGTCGCCGGTGATGAGCACTCGTCGATGGGGCAGATTGACGAGGATAGAACATTCGCCCGGCGTATGGCCCGGCGTGTACAGGAAAGTTACCGCGCCATCGCCGAACAGGTCCTGATCCTGCCCGAGTTCGATCCACTGGTAGTTACGAGTGGGAAGAAAATCTTCCAGTATGAAGGCCCAGCGGCGATCAGGATCGGGCCAGTAGGCGTAGCGCAACTCGCCGGCTCCCGCGATGAACTTCGCGTTCGGAAAATGGGTCAAGCCGCCGGCATGGTCGAGATGCCCATGCGAAAGCACGACGTATTTGACATCGCTGGCTTTATAGCCCACACGTTCGATCTGCTTATCGAGCGTCTCGCTTTTCTTCCACTCGAACGGCATGTTGGCCGCCATCGGTCCCCAATAAGCCACCGGATCATCGAGTATCTTCGGGTTGCACCCCGTATCGAACAGGATCAAACCTTTCGGATGCTCGATCAGAAATGACGGCGCCGGCAACGTGATCGGCGCGGAATCGGCGCCCAGCATCAGGAGCGATTTTGGCAGCGTCACCATCGCACCTGGCAGCGCCCAGATCTTTTGTGCTTTTCCGTCCGCCATATAGACCCTGCTTTAATTCCGTGGTGGAACCAACCTTCCCATCGATTGAGGCAGCCTGCGCGATATCTCGCACAGGATTTATGGTGCTGTCAAAACTATCCTGCGCGAAGACCGATCACGCGACCCGCCGCACCTTCGTGCTGCTCGAACGGGTTCGGCGGGTGCCGGCGATTTGATTGTTCCATTTGCGCCAGAACGATCGCAGTTGCTCTTCATCGACCGCCTGCGACTCGCGCACGATCCCGCGCGACATATCCGACCATTCAACTTCGCCCGCCGCGCGAAAGCCGCGCTGGCACGATTCCATCGCCTCATTATCGTCGGGCGTCGAAAGGCCGCCCGGACCGAGAAAGGTCAGGAAGTTATCCAGCCGCCGCGCGCGCCAAACCGGCGATTCATCGGCCGCCGCCAGCGACCATGCGCGAACTTCCATGTAATCGGGTGCGATCGGGTAAAAAGCACGGATTGTAATCCCCATGATGTCGTTGATCATCAAGTTGGGATAAATCAGCACGTTGCGATTCCATTCCGCGATCCGCAAGGCGCGCTGCTCGCCGAAGCGCGCCGTCAATCGCCGCCGGTTTTCCTCGATCTCGGCTTTGGCCTGCTCACCCCAGCGTGGATCCCATCGCAAACGCGGACGGCCCCAGTTGCCTTCGTATTCCTCAACCGCGTTGCCGTTGCCAAGTTCTTTGCCGAAACCGCGCACCGGCGCGCGGGATACGTCGTTGCCCACCACCCGCAGGTAATCGATATAGCTCTTGTGCAGCGGGGCGACGTGGTAGCTCTCGAGGCTGTTCTCGACCAGCATCTTCCAGTTGGCGCGAGTGGAGTACAGGTGCGTGCCGACGACGATCTCCATCCCGACCTCGGACTGATCCATGATGAGGTCGAGCTGCTCCTTCGCATTCGCCAGGTAAGTGACAAAGTCCTCAATATTGGGATCGAAGCTCAGGAAGATAAGCCCGCGATAGTTGGTGATGCGCGGCGGCGCCTTGAGGCCCAGTTCCTCTTTTTTGAAAGCCGGGCCGTAGCCGGCGGCATCGGGCACGCCAACCAGCTCACCGCGATTGTTGAATGTCCAGGCATGATAAAAGCATTGGAACGATTTGGCATTGCCTTCGGTTTCGCGGCACACCTCCGCGCCCCGATGGGTACAGCTATTGATCAGCACGCGAATCTCGCCGCCGCTGTCGCGGCACAGAATCACCGGACGGCCGGCGACGTTGCGGCTTTGGAAATCGCCCGGGTTTCGCACCTCGGTCTCATGGCCGACATAGATCCAGGAACGATCGAAAACGAGATCGCGTTCGAGCTCGAGAATCTCGCGCGAAGTATAGGCGCTGCGATGGACCTGAAAAGCGGCGCGCTTGGGATCGTCGATTACCAGATTTCGCGGACGGCCGTTCTGCATGGCGATTCTCTCCGTTGAGACGCGGGTGCGGCGCGAATTGGGAAGTACTGAATCAGTATCTATTGCATCGGGCCAATCCCCGCAATGCCGCGCAGCCCGCCTCAATGTTAAAGGGGCGGACGACCCCAAGATCGCCTCGCCCTTCGCAACAGATTTAATCTGCGAACCTATGCGGCGGTAGCCAGCGGATGGCTTGCGAACTCCAATCCGCCCGCCCCGGCGTCGATCCGGACCCGCGATCCGTCGCGGACGTCGCCGCTCAGCAGCCGCCGCGAGAGCGCGGTCTCCAGCTCGCGTTGGATCAACCGCTTGAGCGGACGCGCGCCGTATACCGGGTCGTAGCCATGCTCGGCGAAGTAGTCGAGCGCGGCATTGGTCAGCTCCAGCTCGATCTTGCGATCCTCGAGCCGCTTGCGCAGGCGGGCGAGCTGAATCTCGACGATCGCGCGCAATTCCTCCTTCGCCAGCGGATGGAACACCACGGTCTCGTCAACCCGGTTAAGGAACTCGGGCCGGAAGCTCTGGCGCAGCACGTCGAGGCATTGCTGCTTCATGCGCTCGTAGTCCTGGCCCTTGAACGACAGGATCAACTGGCTCGCGATGTTCGAGGTCATGATCACGACGGTGTTCTTGAAATCGACCACGCGGCCATGACCATCGGTCAGCCGGCCGTCATCGAGCAACTGCAACAGCACGTTGAACACGTCGGCGTGCGCCTTTTCGATTTCGTCAAACAGAATCACCGCGTATGGATGCCGTCGCACGGCTTCGGTGAGCTGGCCGCCTTCATCGTACCCGACGTAGCCCGGCGGCGCGCCAATCAGCCGCGCTACAGTGTGCTTTTCCATATATTCGGACATGTCGATCCGGATTAAGGCGTTTTCATTATCGAACAGAAACTCCGCCAGCGCGCGCGCCAACTCGGTCTTGCCGACCCCGGTCGGCCCCAAAAAGATGAACGATCCGATCGGGCGATTGGGATCGGCCAGGCCCGCGCGCGCTCGAATCACCGCGTCGGATACCGCCGATACCGCCTCGTTCTGCCCAATCACGCGCTGATGCAGATGATCTTCGAGATGGGCCAACTTCTCGACCTCGCCCTGCATCAGGCGCGAGACCGGAATGCTGGTCCAGCGGGCGACCACCTCGGCGATATCCTCGTCGTCGACTTCCTCCTTGATTAGCCGCTGGGCGGCGGCGCCTCCCTGGTGGAGCTGACTTTCATTTTCCGCCAGCCGCTTCTCCAAACCCGCCAGTTTGCCGTACTGCAACTCGGCCACCCGGTTGAGATCGTATTCACGCTTGGCCTTTTCGATTTCGAGCCGGGTCTGCTCGATTTCCGCCTTGAGACTGGCTACCCGGCCAAGTTCGGCCTTCTCGCTTTGCCATTGAGCCTGTAACGCCGAACGTTTCTCCTGGGCTTCCGCCAGCTCCTTTTCGAGCCGCGTCAGCCGATCTTTCGAGGCCTGGTCGGTTTCGCGCTTGAGCGCCTGGCGCTCGATCTCAAGCTGCATCACACGCCGGTTTATTTCGTCGAGTTCGACCGGCATCGATTCCTTTTCGGTGCGCAGCTTGGCGGCCGCCTCGTCAATCAGGTCGATCGCTTTGTCGGGCAGAAAACGATCGGCGATGTAGCGTTTGGAGAGCAGCGCCGCGGTCACCAGCGCGGAATCCTTGATCCGCACGCCGTGATGAACCTCGTAACGCTCCTTGAGTCCACGCAGAATCGAGATGGTGTCCTCGACGCTCGGCTCGTTAACCATCACGGGCTGGAAGCGCCGCTCCAGCGCCGCATCCTTCTCGATATACTTGCGATACTCATCGAGCGTGGTGGCGCCGATGCAATGCAGTTCGCCGCGCGCCAGCATCGGCTTGAGCAGGTTGGAAGCATCCATCGCCCCTTCAGCCGCACCGGCGCCGACCACCGTGTGCAGCTCGTCGATGAACAGGATCACCTCGCCGGCCGCATCGGTCACTTCCTTGAGCAGCGCCTTGAGCCGTTCCTCGAATTCCCCGCGAAACTTCGCGCCCGCGATCAGCGCGCCCATGTCGAGCGAAATCAGACGATGGTTTTTCAACCCATCGGGGACATCGCCCGATACAATCCGCTGCGCCAGACCCTCGACGATCGCGGTCTTGCCGACGCCGGGCTCGCCAATCAGAACCGGATTATTCTTGGTGCGGCGCGAGAGCACCTGGATGACGCGGCGAATTTCGTTGTCGCGCCCGATCACCGGATCGAGCTTGCCGGCCGCCGCGAGCTTGGTCAGATCGCGTCCGTAACGCTCCAGCGCCTGATAGGTGGCCTCAGGATTGGCCGAAGTGACGCGCTGGTTGCCGCGCACCTGCTTTAGCGCCGTCATCAGCTTGTCGGGGCTGAGCCCCGCGCCGCGCAGGATCCGCGAAGCCGCGCCGGCGTCACCGAGCATCGCAATCAGCACGTGCTCGACCGACACATAATCGTCCTTGAGCTTACCCGCTTCCTGCTCGGCGGCCGCCAGCACCCGTCCCAGCCGTTGCGTGACGTAGACCTGGGACGCGTCGGTGCCGCTACCGGTCACCTGAGGAATTTTGTTTAATTCCTCTTCGACTTTGGTGCGCACCACACGGGGATCGACGCCAGCGATACTGAGGATCGAAGACGCCAGGCCCTGCTCTTCTTCGAGCAGCGCGGCCAGCAGATGCTCGACATCGATGGCCTGATGATGAGCGGAAAGTGCGCGGCTCTGGGCACGGCCCATAGCCTCCTGGAGCTTTTCGGTAAAACGGTTAGCGTTCATAACATCTTCAATCTAACCATCCTCCGGTCCGCGACAATGCGCCCGAAGCCTCCGGTAACTCGAATTATCTACCTCTCATTGTCCTCTTCGCTGATGTTTTGCTAAGAGATGGGATCGGCCCTTCAGCCGGAGAGGATAGCTATGCGCGTAACTGTGACCATCAATGGGCAGCGTCGTTCTGACGAAATCGAGGATCGGCTGCTGCTGGTCCATTATCTGCGCGAGGTTGCGCAGCTTACCGGCACCCATGTCGGCTGCGAAACTTCGCTGTGCGGCGCCTGCACGGTGCTGATCAACGGTAAGGCGGTAAAATCCTGCACGGTGCTCGCGGCCCAGGCCGAGGGCGTCGAGATCACCACCGTCGAGGGGCTGGTAAAGGACGGCCACCTCCATCCGGTACAGGAAGGATTCTGGGAAGAACATGGGCTGCAATGCGGATTCTGCACGCCCGGGATGCTGATGCTCACGACCGATCTGCTGAGCCGCAATCCCGATCCGAGCGAGGCCGAGATTCGCCATGCGCTCGATGGCAATCTGTGCCGCTGCACCGGCTATCAACATATTATAAACGCGGTGCAGTACGCGGCGCGCAAGATGCGCGAGACGCGCAAATCGGCCTGAAACATTTTCGGTGCGTTCCGGTATGAATTCGTCCGTGATCGCGCACCGTTCGGTTCCCTGAAGAAGCGAGGAGAGATTCATGGCAGCAGGAATTGTCCCGAAGTTTGTCGGTTCGCGCGTCAAGCGCCGCGAGGATCCGCGGCTGATTTCCGGCAACGGGACCTATGTCGACGATATCAAACTGCCGGGGATGCTGGCCGCCGTGATGCTGCGCAGTCCCTACGGCCACGCAAAAATCAATTCGATTGATGTTGAAGCGGCGAAAAAGCTGCCCGGCGTAGTCGCGGTGCTCACCGGCGAAGACATTCGCGGCAAGTTGCCGACCCTGATCACGGCCGCTCCCGCCCAAAACGTGCCATACCATCCGGCGCTGGCGCAGGATCGCGTAAGGTTCGTGGGCGAAGCGGTGGCCGTGGCCGTCGCGATCGATCAATACACGGCGCAGGACGCGCTGGACCTGATCGAGGTCGACTACGATCCCCTGCCGGTCATTACCGATCCCGAAAAAGCGCTCGAAGCGGATGCACCGGTCATTCACGAGCAATTCGGCAATAACATCTCGACCCGCGCGGAAGTGAAGTCCGGTGAGATCGATCGCGCGATGCGCGAGGCGGACCGGATCATCAAGTTTCGGCTGGTCAATCAGCGGCTGGCGCCAGTGCCGATGGAACCCCGCGGTGCGGTGGCGCAATGGAACCCGGGTTCGGAATATCTGACGCTATGGTCCTCGACTCAGGGACCGCATCTGCTGCGCTCTTATCTGGCCGAGGTGTTGAAGCTGCCGGAGCATCGGATGCGCGTAATCGCGCCCGAGGTCGGCGGTGGCTTCGGCTGCAAGCTCAACGTCTATGCCGAAGAGGTGATGACCGCTTATCTGGCGATGCTCCTGAACAAGCCGGTTAAGTGGATCGAACGCCGGCGCGAGAACCTCGCCACCACCACGCATGGCCGCGATTTAATCACTTATATTGAAGCGCCGGTGAAGAACGATGGCACGATCCTCGGTCTCAAGGCGCGCTTCATCTGCGATATGGGCGCCTATTTACAACTTCTGACCCCGATGGTTCCGGGCTTCGCCGGCATGATGATGACCGGATGCTACAAAGTCCCGGCGATGGCCTTCGAGCAGTTGATGGTCTTCACCAACAAGATGGCGCCGGATGCATATCGCGGGGCGGGACGGCCCGAGGCCTGCTTTATCGCCGAACGAACAATGGACATGATCGCGCTCGAACTGAACCTCGATCCAGCCGAGATTCGCCGCAAGAATTTCATCCCCAAGGAAGCCTTCCCGGCGCAGATCGCCAGCGGTCTGATATACGACTCCGGCGACTACGAACCGGCGCTCGACCTCGCGCTTAAACACATCGACTATCCGAAGGTTCGCGCCGAGCAAGCCGAAGGTCGCAAGCACGGACGCTACATCGGTATCGGAATCTGCTCGTATGTCGAAATTTGCGGAATCGGCCCCTCGCCCATGTTGCCGCCGAGCATGAAAGGCGGCGGATGGGAAAGCGCGACGATCCGCATGGAACCCGACTCCAAGGTGACCGTGCTGACCGGCGTCTCGCCCCACGGTCAGGGCCAGGAGACCAGTTTCGCCCAGTTGGTGGCCGATGAACTGGGAATCGGCATCGACGATGTGACGGTGGTGCATGGCGACACCGCGATCGTGCAATACGGCACTGGCACTTTCGGCAGCCGCGGCACTTCGGTCGGCGGCGCGGCGCTGATGATGGCGGTTCAGAAGCTACAGGCAAAAATGAAGAAAATCGCCTCCACCATGATGGAGGTGCCGCCCGATCAGCTTACGTTTAACAACGGCACCATCGCGATGGCGAGCGATCTGACGAAATCCATTCCGCTGCAACGGGTGGTGGACGCCTCCTATGGCCACAAGCACCCTATTCCGGGAATTGAACCCGGACTCAACGAGGCCGGCTTTTACGAGCCAACGGCATGCACCTTTCCCTTCGGCACCCACGCCTGCGTGGTCGAGGTCGATGCGGACACCGGCGTCGTCAAATTTTTACGCTACGTCGCGGTTGATGACTGCGGACGGATCATCAATCCCTTGCTGGTCGAAGGTCAGGTCCATGGCGGTATCGCCCAGGGTATCGCGCAGGCGCTCTACGAAGAGGTGATTTACGACGAGAACGGCCAGTTGCTGACCGCCACCCTGATGGACTACGCGGTGCCGAAGGCCGAGATGCTGCCGCATTATGAACTCGACAGCACGGTGACGCCCTCGCCGATCAATCCGCTCGGGGTCAAGGGCGTCGGCGAGGCGGGCACGATCGGGTCCACCCCCTGCGTCGTCAGCGGCGTGCTCGATGCGCTGAAGCCGTTTGGCATCAAGAATCTCGACATGCCGTTGAAACCCGAAAAGATCTGGCGCGCCATCCAGGCGGCCAGGAAGGCTTAGACTCATGTTTCCAGCATCGTTTCAATATCATCGCGCGGCCTCGGTCAAAGATGCGCTGGGCATGCTCCAGCAGTTTGGCGACGACGCGAAGCTGCTCTCGGGTGGTCACAGTCTGCTACCGATGATGAAGCTGCGGTTGGCGCAACCAACCCACCTGGTCGATATTGCCGGCGTCGCCGAACTGTCAGGGGTTCGCGAGGAAGGCGGCAAGATCGTGATCGGCGGCGCTACCATCCACGATAACGTGGCGAGCAATCAGATCGTTCGCAACAAGCTGGGCCTGCTGGCCGAAGTGGCATCCGCCATCGGCGACATCCAGGTTCGCAACCGCGGCACGATCGGCGGCAGCCTGGCGCACTCGGATCCGGCGGCGGATTATCCGGCCGGGGTGTTGGCGCTGGAAGGCGAAATCAAACTGGAGAGCAGTTCCGGATCGCGGGTGGTCAAGGCCCAGGATTTCTTCGTCGATCTGCTGACCACCGCGATCAAACCCGGCGAAATTCTGACCGGCGTCAGCTTCACGCCGCATCCGGCGCGCACCGGTTTCGCCTACCTGAAGCATCGGCAGCCGGCTTCGGGCTTCGCGATCGTTGGTATCGCCGCGATGGTGACGCTCGACGCCAAGGGTAACTGCGAACGGGTTCGCGTCGGCGTTACCGGTCTCGGCGCCAAGGCCTTTCGCCCGGCGGCGGTCGAGTCGGCGCTGGCCGGCAAGAAGCCCGATACCGGTGCGATCGGCACCGCCGCCGCGCATGCGGCCGATGGTATCGACCCGCTCTCCGACATCCATGCGTCGGCTGACTTTCGCTCTGAATTGGCGCGCGTTTATACCCGGCGTGCAATTCAGCAGGCGATCGCGCGCATCAAGACCTGAGGAGAGTTGTTTAATCCACGATGAAATTACAAGGAGAGCAGATACTCCCCGGCAACCGCGATCGCGTCTGGGCGCTGTTTAACGACCCTGAACGATTGTCGAGGCTGGTGCCCGGACTCGAAAAGCTGGAGATACTTGGACCGAATGAATTCGGCGGAACGATGAACGTCGGCATCGCCGCGGTCAAGGGGGTGTACACCGGCAAGCTGAAACTTGAAGATATCAAGGCGCCCGAACACTACAAGATGGTGGTGGATGGCAAGGGCAAACAGGGCTTCATGCGTGGATCGGGCACGCTCGATCTGGTCGCGAAGGGCAGTACCGAAACGATCGTCAAATATGCGGGCGATGTACAACTCGGCGGACCGATAGTCCAGGTCGGCCAGCGGGTGATCGATAGCGCGGCCAAAATGCTGATGGGCCAGTTCTTCGCCGCGGCGGGGGCGGAACTCAAGGCCGAAGCGGCCGGGACGGTGGCGCGCCAGGGCGTCACGATCAATTTTTTCCGCTGGATAATGAATCTGATACGGGGCCTGTTCAGGCGCAGCTGATAATACGTCCGATCGATAAGTTTAGAAGATCGTCGATAGATTCTTCGCTCCGGTAGTTTCCGCTAGGAATTTGGGATTTTTGGGGGCATTGTATCGCATGATTTTGCTTCGCCGGAGCGAAGCCGGTTCAGATCGCCATCAAACCACCGGCTTGGTCGCTTTGCCGGCTGGCGAGTGGTTGATCGCAATATTGTTTCTGCTGCTGGCCGGGCTATGTTACCCCTCCTCCTGGTTATATGCGGCCGCTCCGGTGGCAAAGCGCGCCAAGTTGCCCACTGAAGAGGAATTTATCTCAAGGCAAATTCGCGGTGCGCGGCCGGCCGGCAATGAAAAGACGATTCCAACCAGCATCACTGGCCGCAAATTAATTTATCATCGTAAAACTGACTCCTACACCGTGTATGGCAACGCCAAACTGGTGCATGGAACCACGACCCTGAGCGCCGACAAAATCGAGTTGCGTCATCAGACTGAGGGCATTGCCGAAGGCCATGTGCTGATGGTCGATCCTGTCGGAACGGTCAAAGCAGAAAAAGTCCGTTTCAATCTGAAGGATGAGACGGCGGTGATGGACAATGGCGAGGTGAGCGCGCTCACCAACTACCATTTGACGGCCAAGGTACTTAAAAAACTTTCGAACCAGCAGTACGAAGGAACCGACGCAACCATCACCACCTGTAGGTGCAGCACCGGAGTGCCGGACTGGGGCCTGTCAGCCCAGCACATGACGCTTCATTACAACGGCGAAGCCAAAGCGCAAGGCGCCTACTTCGACGTTCTGGGCCATCCGCTGGTGCCGATTCCCTTTGCGCAGTTTGATACTAACAGTGAACCCCATAGTGGCCTTTTAAGCCCACGATATGGAATTTCGAGCCTTAACGGCTTCGAATTCGAACAGCCGTATTTTATCGATCTCAGCAAAAGCCAGGACTTGACCGCTCAAATGGATATCGAAACGTCGGCCCGGATCGGCGGCCAGATGGAGTACCGGATCGTCAATAGCGATCAGAATTACTTGTCGTTCACCGGCGATTATTTCAACGAAAGCATCAGATCTCAGTCGAACCGGCTGGGCGATATAATCGATCCGCAGATCGCCGATCCGCATATTCCGATCCAGCGCTGGGGACTTGTCGGCGTGATGCAGCAATACCTGACGCCATCCGTGTTTCTTTATGGAAACGCCATGAGCGCAGGCGACAGCCTGTTTTTCAGGGAAATTGGTAACGCCGCGCTGTCCCCCGATTACGGCTGGAATAGCGGAGCCTGGCAAACTGCCAGAGACGCCATATCGAACTTCGGCGTGATGGACGAATTCAACGATAGCTATCTGCAGTTGGAATCGGTTTGGAACCAGGACCTGATTCAGCCCCAGCGGTTCGCGTTGCAAACCCTGCCACAGTTGCTATGGAGCGGCTATCAAAGTGTGGGCAACGGCCTGGCGTACCTCAACTACGACGCCTCCGCGGTTGATTATTGGCGGCAAGCGGGCTACGACGGCCAACGCCTCGATTTGAATCCAACTTTGACGGTGCCGTGGGCATGGAGCCGGTATCTCGACGGCTGGGCTTCGGTGGGAGTGAACGCTGCGGCGTACAACGTGTCGGGCAAAGCGGTTGATGTGATTCCGGTCGGCACGCATGGCCTTAAGTTCAACAATGGCCTTCTATTGGATGGCGCGATCCGCAACGGCCAAACGGGGCAGGTCACACCTGACGCAAATGTTGGAGTACGATCCGCGCTGGTTGGATCCTCCACACTGAATCGCTTAGGGATCGGTAAGGTAAGCACGCTGATCCAACCTTTCGTGCAGTACAGCTATGTTCCGATCATAAATCAAAGCCAGATGCCGCTGTTTGACAGTCTCGACCGGCTCGAACCACGCAGCCTGATCACCTACGGAACCAGTCTTCGATTGTTCGGCGAATCCCTTGGTGGGCTGGCGAATAATGCGATCGGAGAGCGCGCCAAGTCATTGTTGGGTCCGAGTTTTACCAACGCCTCCGGCAACACAGTCACCGAACTGCTCCGCATGAATATTGAGCAGGCTTACGACACCTCCAATGCGGTGGCTTCGGACGGGTCGCATCTATCCGATGTGGCCGCACAGGTATCGTTGTTTCCGACCAGTCTGGCTTCCGGTTCCGCCAATGTCGATTGGAGTCCACGTCCGCATCAGGGTTTGGATGCCACCACGTTTTCACTGGCCATCGAACCGCCGAATCAAAGCGCGCCCACCGTTTATACCGGCAAAGCGTTGCAAGGATCCTACCTTCAGTTCTCCTACAGTTACGCAGCGCCAAACGCAGTATTATTGAACCCTGGGCCGCAGAACGCCATCAGCGCGATCTCCATGCAGGGCTATGTTGGGATTTTGAATCGCCTGGGCGTTTACTTCGCTCCAATCTATGACGTGAGCACCGCCCGCTTGCTCGCAAGCGTAATTGGCACGCGGATCAAATCTAGCTGCGACTGCTGGATCGTGGATATCGCAATGAACCAGACATATTATCCAAAGGCCATCGGGTTCACCTTCCAGATAACTCTGGGCGGTCTTGGCTCGATCGGCGGATCGCCATTCGGTAACAATCCATTCCAGATGCTAGGGTTTCTGGCGCCGCGCGAACAGATGGTCACACCACGATGAGATTTCAACGGCGTCTCAATCTCACCGCCCGGCATCGCGCTATGGTTGCTTCGATGGCTGCGGGCCGCTGCGGCTTCGAGGCAGCGAACTCAGCGGCGGGGAATCAAACGATGAGGCGGGCCGGTAGCCTGTGTCGATCGATAATCGCAATAGCGCTGCTCGGATTGGCGATCGTCACAGCCGGTAGCTGTTCCCTGCATTTCGCCGACAATGGCGGCGCGCTGCCCAGTGGCGCCAAGACGATTTATGTCGCGCGCTTTACAAATCTGACGCGCGTGCCCGGGATCAACGATAAATTCATGCGGTATATGGTGAACGAAATCGATTCCCGCGGCCGCTTGACGGTGGTGGATGAACCGGCGCAGGCGGACCTCACATTAACGGGCCAGATCCTGTACGCCGGCCTGGCCCCAGGCGCGTTTAGCAGCATCTATGAGCCGCTGTCGTATTCGAACAATATTGTGGTCGCGGCGACGCTCAGTGATTCGCATACACACAAGGTTATTTGGAAAACGAGCGGCATCAGCGATAACGCAGGAGCGGCGGCGGTGGCGCAGGCGATCGTGCCGACAACCCCGCAGTTCCTGCAACAAAACCTCCGCGGATCGGATTTGCTGAGAATGACCGATCTCCAGGTGTCGGCAACCCAGAACGCACTCGCCAGCCGTCAAATGATGCAACAGACGGCGGCAGAAGTGTACGCGGATATGGCGTGGGGATTGTGAACTTCGCGAGTGAGATTCGCGAGGACTGACTCAGAACTGCAGTTGGTTTCGGCTAGGCGCCCGCGATCGTCATCTCCGAAATCTTGATGGTGGGTGCAACCGTCGATGATCGCCAGACCAGGTCGCTGCCGATCATCTCAATCGACATGAACATATCCTTGAGATTGCCCGCGATTGTGATTTCCTGCACCGGATAGGTCAGTTCGCCGTTCTCAATCCAGATCCCGCTTGCGCCGCGCGAGTAGTCGCCGGTTACGGTGTTGACACCGAACCCGATCAACTCGGTCACATACAATCCTTCTTTCACCGAGCCGATTATCTGTTCAGGCGTATAGGTCCCCGGCTCCAGAAAAAGATTGCTCGAACTGACGGTCGGCGATTCTCCCACCGATCGCGAGGCGTTGCCGGTCGGTGAAAGTTTGAGCTTGCGCGCGCAATAGCTATCGAGCAGATAGGTCTTGAGCACACCCGCCTCGACCACCGCCTTGCGCGTGGTTGGCAAACCTTCGCCATCGAATGGCTTGGAGGCCAAACCACTGCGGATGGTGCCGTCATCAACTATGGTGACGTTCGACGACGTGATCTGGCTGCCGAGCCGATCAACCAGGAACGAAGCGCCCCGGTAAAGCGACGGCCCCGAAGCCGCGCCGATCAACGCGCGAATCAAGCTGGCGGCGCGATCGGGCTCGAAAACCACCGGCGCACGCAACGTCTTCACCTTGCGCCCTCCGAGCCGGCGCACCGCGCGCTCGGCCGAGATCACGCCTACCGACTCCGGATGCTCCAGCCGATCGAAAAACCGGGACGTGGTGTACCAGTAGCCCTGCTGCATCGCCCCATCGCTTTCCGCGATCGGCGCAACGCCCAGGCTGTAGGAGGTAGAACCATACTGACCGGAAAAGCCCTGGCTGTTCGCGAACAGGATACCGTAGATGCCTGAATCGAAGCCGGCGCCTTCGGAATTCTTGATTCGCGGATCGAAGGCCATCGCGGCCTTTTCGGCCTTCCGCGCGATTTCCAACGCCTGCTCCGCCGCAATTATTCCATGCGCCGAATCAGTCAGCTCAAGTTCCGTCAGATGGCGAGGATGCAGGCTTGCATCCGGCAGACCGGAAAATGGATCGGGTGCGGTCAGCCGCGCCAGCCGGACGGTATCGTTCACGAACGGCTCAAGTTCGCCGCGCTCCAATTCTGCGGTCGAAGCGGTGGCTGACGCCTGACCCACGAACACGCGGATTCCCAGGCGGCTCTCGCGCGAACTCTTAAGTTTTTCGACCTCGCCCAGGCGCACGCCAGCTTCGAGCGATTCGCCGCTCACAAAAAGCACTTCGGCGGCGCTTGCGCCCGCGCTTTTCGCCCGATCGAGCACCCACTGGGCGAGCGCGGTATCAAAAATAGCCATGACTGCGATTCTTCCGGAAGTTCCTGGATACCGGTCAGGCGCTGGTCCCGCCCACGGTAATACCGTCTATCCTGATGGTCGGCAGTCCCACCCCGACCGGCACCGACTGGCCATCTTTGCCGCAGGTGCCGACCCCGGGATCGAGTTCGAGGTCGTTACCGACCATCGCCACCCGCGTGAGTACATCGGGCCCGTTGCCAATCAGCGTCGCACCCTTCACCGGGCGGGTCGCCCTGCCGTCCTCGATCAGATACGCTTCGGAGGCCGAGAACACGAACTTGCCGTTCGTGATATCGACCTGGCCACCGCCGAAACTGACTGCATACAGGCCTTTTCCGACCGTTTTGATGATTTCCTCGGGAGTCGATTCGCCCGGCAACATGAAGGTATTCGTCATGCGCGGCATCGGAGCATGGGCAAAGCTCTCGCGGCGTCCATTGCCGGTCGCCGGCATTTTCATGAGGCGGGCATTCATCCGATCCTGCAAGTAACCGCGCAGGATGCCTTTTTCGATCAGCACCGTGCGCGAGGTCGGCGTCCCCTCGTCATCGACGTTCAAACTGCCCCGGCGATTCGCGATCGTGCCGTCGTCCACCACCGTGCACAGCTCACTGGCGACGCTTTGGCCGATACGTCCGGCAAAGGCCGAGGTGCCCTTGCGATTGAAATCGCCTTCGAGCCCGTGGCCGATAGCCTCATGCAGCAAAATTCCCGGCCATCCGGGTCCCAGCACAACGACCATTTCACCAGCCGGCGCATCAATCGCATCCAGATTGATAATCGCCTGCCGCACGGCCTGCACCGCATACTCGCGCCAACGCTCGCCCTCGATAAAATGCCGATATTCGACACGGCCGCCGCCGCCGTACGATCCCACTTGGCGGTTCTTGCCGTCGTCGGCGATTACCGTCACGTTCAGCCGGCACAGCGGCTGGACATCGGCGGCAAGCTGTCCCTCGCTGTTCACGATCATCACGATCTTCTGTTCCGCGGCGAATGACGCCATCACATTTGTGATCCGCGAATCGGCTTCACGAGCGACACGATCGATTTCGCGCAACAGCCGCGCCCGTTCCTCAAGCGGAACTTCAAGCGGCGTGCTCTGAAGTTCATAGAGTGCGTGAGTCTTGACCGGCTGTCCGACCTGGACTGCGTTCGGACGATCGCCACGCTGATCGGCGATCGCGCGCGCCGCTTCAGCCGCCAACCGCATCCGATCAAACGTCACTTCATCCGAGTAGGCATAGCCGGTGCGATCCTCCGCACAGACCCGAACCCCGACGCCATGACTGATATTCTTGCTGGTATGCTTGACGATCGACTCATCAAGACTCACGCCCTCGGCATTGCGGTATTCGAAATATAAATCTACGTAATCCGCGCGGCGTTCGAGCGCGCTGCCGATTACACGTTCAAAGATTGAATCGCTGACACCGAAGCGGCTAGCGAAGAATTTTTCGGGATGAACCAGCTCGTTTGTCATATGAAAAAATGCGCGATACGCGCGTCATCGATCCTAGCATGCTGCGAGACGGCGCAGAAACCAGAAGCAGAAATGGCCCGCTTACCGGGCCATTGAGGGTTCCGCTTCGATTTACTCGAAAAAAGTTCAGACGCGCCAGGAATAGTCGCGTTCGATAGCGCCGATCATTATACGGAAAGAGGAAAAAATCTCGCGCTTGCCAATTTCCATCGCCCGCCGATGGTCGGGATCCGCGGTCCACGCCTGAAGCGACTCATCGTCTTTCCAATATGAAACCGTAAACCATCCGCCATCGCCCGCGGGGGACTCGAACGAGCTTTTGGAGATAAAGCCCTTCAGGTTACTGACCTTCTCCAGTAGCGGCACCAGCTCCGCGATATGCTGCTGCTCGCGCCCGGAGCGGACCTGATATTCGATGATACAGGCGATCATAACTCCCGCACGCCGAACCGCAGCGGCTACGCGCCCGCCGCCGCTCGCGCCGGCCGCGATTCCCGCTCCGTCCGCGCCATAGTCTTCTTACGCCGGGGCTTTTTGCCCTTTTCTTCCGCCTCATTGGCGGTGAACTCGATCACCGACAACGGCGCCGCATCGCCAATACGAACTCCAAACTTGATCACGCGCGTATAGCCGCCGGCGCGATCCTTGAACCGCGGCGCGATCTCGTCGAAAAGTTTCTTCACGGCGTCGCGTGATCGAATAAAATCGAACGCCCGGCGCCGGGCGCTCAGGTCGCCACGCTTACCGAGCGTGATCATCCGATCGGCAAAGCGGCGCAATTCCTTCGCCTTCGCATCGGTGGTCTTGAGCCTTCCGTGGCGGATCAGGCTCAGTACGAGGTTACGAAACAATGCCTTGCGATGAGCCGAGGTGCGGCTCAGTTTTCGGCCTTGGTTGAGGTGACGCATCGCTAATTCAGGCGGGTTGGCGAATTCAGGCGCTCAGGCCGATTCACGCCGCTCCTGCTCCTCCCACATCCGGTCGAGCTCGCTTCGCGCGGGCAATCCATCAAGCCGCATCCCCAACGAGAGTCCCATGTCCGTCAGCACTTCCTTGATCTCGTTGAGCGACTTGCGGCCGAAATTTTTGATTTTCAGCATGTCCTGCTCGTTGCGCTGCACCAACTCGCCGACATATTTGATATCCGCATTTTGCAAGCCGTTGAAGGCTCGCACCGAAACCGGCAGTTCGGCCACCGGCTTGAACAACGACTCGTTGAGCGCCGGACGGCTTTCGTCGCCGGGCTGCAACAGCGGCGCTTCGACGTCCTCTTCCATTCCGGCGAAGATCGACATCTGGTCCCGTCCCACTCTGGCCGCATAGGTGAGCGCATCGCGAGGCGAAATCGATCCGTCGGTCCAAATTTCCAGCGCCAGGCGATCGTAGTCGGTACGTTGGCCGACGCGAGCATTGGTCACCGTGAAATTAACTTTCCGAATCGGAGAAAAAATCGCATCAAGCCGAATCGTGCCAATCGGCTCTTCTTCCGCGCCGCGTTCCGCCGGCACATAACCGCGCCCGCGCCTGACCACCAACTCCATGTCCAACTCGGCACCCTTATCGAGGGTCGCGATATGCTGGTCAGGGGTAAGTATATCGAGATTCGGCCCGCCGCTTATATCGCGCGCAGTAACCACGCCCTCGCCCTTGGCCTGCAGGGACGCGGTCAGCTCGTCGCCCTCGTGAAGCTGTAGCCGGACTTCCTTCAGGTTCAGAACGATATCGGTGATATCTTCCTTGATTCCGGGCAAGGTCGAGAACTCATGGAGCACACCCTTGATCCGGACTGCGGTGATCGCAAACCCCGGCAATGAAGCCAGCAGGACACGGCGCAGCGTATTGCCAATTGTAATTCCGTACCCTCGCTCCAGAGGTTCGGCGAAGAAGCGCCCATAGGCCTGGGTAACCTCTTTTTCGTCGAACTCGACCGCCTTCGGTTTGATCAAATCACGCCAATCAGTCTGCATATTTATTTGTCGCTCTTAACGAATTTTTCAATCCAGCTTTGGTCCAACTCCCAGTCATATTACCTTGAATAATGCTCGACAATCAGCTTTTCACTGACTGGAACCGTTAGGTCGGCCCGCGTCGGCAGCGCCCTTAGCGAGCCGCGAAACTGGTCGCGCTCCAGGGCGATCCACGCAGGCAGTCCACGCCGTTGCGAAAGCTCAATCGCCTCGACAATCGGTTTTTTCTGGCGGCTCTTCTCCGTGATGCTGACCACCTCGTTAACCGCGACCAGATACGATGGAATGGTCACCGGCTTGCCGTCAATTTCAAGATGACCATGGCGGATCAACTGCCGGGCTTGCGCCAGCGAGCTCGCGAATCCCAACCGATACACGACATTATCGAGCCGCCGCTCCAGCAGAATCAGCAAATTTTCGCCGGTGATCCCTGGCGTCCGCTCGGCTTCCTTAAAATAGCCCGCGAACTGTTTCTCCAGCATTCTATAAATACGCTTGACCTTTTGCTTTTCACGCAAACGGATCGCGTATTCGGAAAACCGGGTGCGCGCCTGGCCATGTGCCCCGGGTGGATAGTTGCGCCGTTCTATTCCGCATTTGTCGGTATAGCAGCGCTCGCCCTTGAGAAACAGTTTGAGACCTTCCCGCCGGCACAACCGGCATACGGGACCTATATTCCTTGCCACTTTAGCTCTTGTCCTTCGCCGCTCAGACCCGGCGCCGTTTGGGCGGGCGGCATCCGTTGTGCGGAATCGGGGTTACGTCCCGGATTGAACTCACGTTGAGGCCTGCCGCCTGCAGCGCGCGCACCGCCGATTCGCGGCCGCCGCCGGGACCTTTCACGAACGCGATCACAGTGCGCATCCCGACTTCAGATACCTTGCGCGCCGCCGCTTCCGCCGCCATCTGGGCTGCGAACGGAGTGCCCTTGCGCGATCCTTTAAAGCCGACCGAGCCCGCGCTGGCCCATCCGACCACCATACCCTGCGGATCGGTGATACTGACAATCGTATTGTTGAAGGTCGCGTGAATATGCGCGATACCCTCCGGCACGCTCCGCCTTGTGCGCCGGCGGCGCGGGGCTGGTGCGGCCGCTCCGGCCGCAGCGCTACCGGTCGATTTGGCGCTCCGCGTACCCTTCGATTCTTTCGGTTCTTTGGTTTCGTTGCTCTCGTCAGCCATTATCTAATTCGCTCTTGCCCGCAATGGTTCTTCAACTGCCAGGTCAGCCCCTTGGAGGCGCTGCTTTCTTTCCAGCCACTAACTTTCGCGGCCCCTTGCGGGTGCGCGCGTTGGTATGCGTCCGCTGGCCGCGCGCCGGTAGACCACGGCGATGCCGGATGCCGCGATAGCATCCCAAATCCATAAGCCGTTTGATCGATTGCTGCAGCTCACGCCGCAGGTCACCTTCGACCTTAAAATCCTGATCGAGAACCTGGCGGATTCTGACCTGTTCATCAGCCGTCAAATCGTCGCTTTTGCGGCCCGGATCAACCTTGGCCGAATCCAGAATTTTGAGCGCAGAGGCGCGCCCGATCCCGTAAATATAGGTGAGCGCAATTTCCATCCGCTTGTTTCGCGGAAGTTCCACTCCAGCAACACGCGCCATCCAATTATCCTCTTGTTATCCTCTTGCCTGCACGAGGACTTTAATCAGCCCTGGCGTTGCTTGTGTCTCGGATTCGAGCACAGGATACGCACGACGCCTTCGCGGCGCACCACCTTGCAATTCTTGCAGATCCGTTTAACCGAGGCTCTGACCTTCATCTCTGTTCCATCCCGGTCGGTTCCCGACTTCGTCTTTAGCGCATCCGATACGTGATTCGGCCGCGACTCAAGTCATAAGGCGAAAGCTCGACCGTAACCTTATCGCCGGGCAGAATTTTAATGTAATGCATCCGCATTTTGCCCGAAATATGAGCGAGTACGCGATGCCCATTATCCAGCGACACGCGAAACATCGCGTTCGGCAGTGCCTCAAGCACTGTTCCCTGCACTTCAATCGCGTCGCTCTTCGACATTTATAGCTCGCTCAAAATCTCCGGTCCGTTCGCGGTAATTGCAATCGAATGCTCGAAATGGGCGGACAGCTTGCCATCGGCGGTAACTGCCGTCCAGCCATCGTCCAAAATTTCCAGATCCGCCGTGCCTTCATTCACCATCGGCTCAATCGCGAGCGCCATCCCCTCCTGCAAACGGGGATTGGGCATTCCAGGTTTAAAATAATTCGGCACCTGCGGATCTTCATGCAGGCGACGCCCGATTCCATGCCCAGCAAATTCCTCAACCACCGAAAAACCCGCTTCTTCGGCCACTTTTTGCACCGCCCGGGCGATATCGCCGACACGATTGCCAACCCGCGCCTGTGCAATCCCGGCATACAGCGCCTCACGCGTCACGCGCATCAGCCGATGCGCCCGTTCGGAAGCCTGTCCGACCGGCACCGTGCGCGCCGCATCGCCATAAAAGCCCTTGTAAACCACACCGAAATCCAACCCTACGATATCGCCATTGCGAAGCTTCCGGCCTGACGGTATACCGTGGACGATCTCATTGTTGATCGAGACGCAAAGGTTCTTCGGGTACACTACATCGCGCGGCTTGTACCCCTTGAACGCGGTACGGGCACCCTTTTCGATCGTCAATCTTTCAGCCAGCCGGTCGAGTTCGTCAGTCGTGATCCCCGGCCGCACCGCCATCGCCACCTCGTCGAGCACTTCGGCCACGATTCGGCTCGCCTTGCGCATCACGGCTATCTCTTCCGGGCTTTTGATCACGATCATTTTGCTTCAGCCAGTCCAGTAACGCGAGTCAATTGGTTTGCGCGCAAATTACGCACATCCGATTACGCACAAGTCTTCACGCCCGCGTTGATCGGCCCGATCGCGGCCAAAATCCGCGATTCCACTTCCTCCGGACGGCCAATTCCATCAATTCGCGAAAGAGCCCCCAGACTCTCATAGTATTCCAGCAGCGGACGCGTCTCGGCGGCGTAGACCTGCAGCCGCATGCGCACTGTGTCCTCCGCATCGTCGTCGCGCTGGTAAAGCTCGCCATTGCATTCGTTGCAATGGTTCAAGTTGCGCGGAGGATCGAAGACCATATGGTACATCGCGCCACAGTTACGGCACGTGCGCCTTCCGGAAATCCGCTTGATAACTTCCGCATCCGGAACCATCAATGCAATCACCCGATCGATAGCGCCACCGCTCCCGAGCATCTGGTTCAAGGCTTCAGCCTGCGCGCGGGTACGTGGAAACCCATCAAGTACAAAGCCCTGCTGCGCGTCGGTCTGCGCCAACCGCTCAGTTATCAGCTTCAACACGACTTCATCAGGCACCAGCGCTCCTCGATCCATGTAGCGCTTGGCATCGATTCCGGTCGGCGTCCGATCTCTCACTGCCGCGCGCAGCAGATCGCCGCTTGCAATCTGTTGAAGTCCCAGCTTGTCCTGGAACAATCGCGCCTGCGTGCCCTTCCCGGCCCCCGGGGGACCTAACAGCACCAATCGCACCTCTCAGGCCCCTCTCCGAGATTTTACTCTGCCACGCCGCATAAAACCTTCATAATTACGCGTCAATAGGTGAGTCTCGATTTGCGCAACCGTGTCCAGCGCAACCCCCACCACAATTAAGAGCGCCGTACCGCCGAAATAGAACGGCACGTTAAAGCGCTGGATCAGGAGGGTCGGTAGGATACACACCGCGCTGACATAGATCGCTCCGCCCAACGTGATCCGCGAAAGCACGCGATCTATGTACTCGGCCGTATAGCGCCCGGGCCTGATCCCAGGAATAAATCCGCCGTACTTTTTCAGGTTATCGGCGACATCGACCGGATTGAAAGTTACCGCCGTATAGAAGTAACAGAAGAAAATTATCAGCGCGATATAAACCAGATCGTAATACAGACCGCCAGGGGTCAAATAGGCGGCCGCAGCCTTCAAACCCGGCACAAAAGTCGCCACGGTGGCGGGAAACACCAGAATCGACGATGCAAAAATTGGCGGAATCACCCCCGAGGTGTTGATCTTAAGCGGTAGATGACTGCTCTGGCCGCCATAGACTCGCCTGCCTACCACTCGCCGGGCATACTGCACCGGCAGCCGCCGCTGCGCGGTTTCGACATAAACAATTCCGGCCGTAACCGCGAGCACGAGGGCGACGATCATGACCAGCACGAACACGCTCATTTCGCCTTCGCGCACGAACTGCGTAGTGGTGCCGACTGCACTCGGAAACCGCGCCACAATTCCCGCCATGATGATCAACGAGATTCCGTTGCCGATACCGCGCTCAGTGATCTGCTCGCCAATCCACATCAGGAACATCGTGCCGGCGGTCACCGTCGCCACCGTCATCAGACGAAAGCCGACCCCAGGATGATAAACCACCGAACCCCCGCCGTGAGCCTGAATGTGCTCCAGCGAGAAAGCAATCATGTAACCTTGAACAATCGCCAAAGCCACGGTCAGATAACGCGTGTACTGGGTGATCTTACGCCGTCCGGCCTCGCCCTCTTTATAAAGCTCGTCGAGATAAGGTGACGCCACTTTGAGCAGATCGAGGATGATCGCGACTGAAATGTACGGCATGATGCCGAGGGCGAAAACCGAAAACCGCGACAGCGCCCCGCCTGAAAACAGATTCACCCAGCCGAACAAAGTACTCGAAGCAGCATCGAAAAAGGCCGACAGCGCCTGCCCGTCGATACCCGGAGTCGGGACGGCAACCCCGAGCCGGTAAATAACCAGCATACCGGCTGTGAACAACAGTCGGCGGCGCAATTCCGGGATGCGCGATGCATTTGAAAAACCTTCGAGCATGCAGTCCTACGCGCCTTCGATCAGCTCCGCTACTCCGCCCGCCTGAGTAATTTTCTCGCGCGCCGTCGCGGAAAAAGCATGCGCCCGTACCGTCAACTTCACTTTCAACTCGCCGCCACCCAAAACCTTGATAAGCTTGCCCGGGCGAATCACGCCGCTCTGCGCCAGCGTGTCGGGATTGACCTGATCGCCATCCGCGAAGTTTACCAGGCGGGACAGGTTCACCTCGGCAAACCGTTCGCGTAATGCCAAGTTGCGCAGCAACCGGCGAAATCCACGCTTCGGCACCCGCCGTTGCAGCGGCATCTGGCCGCCCTCGTAACCCGGCGGCGTATTTCCGCCCGATCGCGAGCCACGTCCCTTATGCCCCCGCCCAGCGGTCTTGCCCGTCCCGGAACCGATACCGCGCCCAACGCGGCGCGGGCGCTTGGTCGAACCGGGGGACGGTTTCAATTCGCGAAGATCCATCTATTCAGCCTTCCTATGTAGTCTTCACGTCAACCAGATGGGACACGCGGCGCAGCATTCCATCGATCGCTTCACTACGCTCGATCTGGCGCTCACTGCCGATTTTCCCCAGCCCGAGACCCTTAATCGTCTGCCTGACCCGGGCCTTGGTCCCGATCGGGCTGTGTACCAGTTTAACTTTAATTATATCGGCCATCGATCTGCTTATGCTTCCTGCTTGTGCTTGCGCCGCCAACTAAGCCGCGGCAATTTCCGCCGCCGGCCGATGACGCAGTTTCGCGATGTCGTCCGGACTCATCAATGCGGATAACGCCTCAAGCGTAGCCTTCACCAGGTTGTGCGGATTCGACGATCCCAGGCGCTTGGTCAGAATGTTCCTGATGCCGGCCAATTCCACCACTGCGCGCACGCCGCCGGCGGCGATAACGCCGGTGCCTTCCGAGGCCGGCCTGAGAATCACTTTTCCGGCGCCGAAGTGACCGATCACCGCATGAGGAATGGTCCCTTCGCGCCGGGGAATCCTAATCAGGCTCTTCTTCGCCCGCTCAACTCCTTTGCGAATAGCTTCGGGAACCTCATTAGCCTTGCCCAACCCGAAGCCCACCAATCCGTTCTGATCGCCAACCACCACCAGCGCGCTGAAGCTGAAGCGGCGGCCGCCCTTGACCACTTTGGCGACCCGGTTGATATGCACAACCTTTTCTTTTATTTCGAGCCCTTGCGGGTCAATTCGCTGCGCCATCTTTACACCCACGCCCTGTGTCAGAACTGCAGTCCGCCCTCGCGGGCGGCGTCGGCCAGGGCCTTGATCCTGCCGTGGTAGAGAAAGCCATTGCGATCGAATACAACCTTCGCAATCCCTTTCTCCTTGCACCGGTCCGCGATCATCCGGCCGACCAGTTTTGCGGTCTCGACCCCACGCTTGGCCTTGGCTGCTTCTCGCAGCTCTCCAGTAGTACTGCCGGCCGAAACCAGGGTCTTGCCGGATTCGTCTGAAATCACCTGCACGTATATATGATGCAGCGACCTATAGACGGATAAGCGCGGCCGGTCGTCGCTGCCGCGAACCTGACGCCGCACCCGGCGCCGCCGCAAATTCCGTTTTTCCGAACGCTCCAATGCCATTGGCTATCCCGTCAGCTTGAGCTTGCGCCAGCCGCCGCTTTACCGGCCTTGCGCTTAATAGTTTCGTTTGCGTACTTGATTCCCTTGCCCTTGTACGGCTCGGGAGGCCTCAGTTCCCGGATCTGAGCAGCCACCGTACCCACCAACTGCCGGTCAGCGCTTTCCAAGGTGACCAGCACCTGGCGCTCAACTCGCGCGGTGACTCCAGCCGGCAACTGATAAACGATCGGATGCGAGTAGCCGAGGCTGAAATTAATCTGATTTCCCTTCAACTCGGCCCGGTAGCCAACCCCATTGATCTCAAGCGCCCTGGAAAAGCCCTTGCTCACGCCATAAACCATATTGGCCGCCAGCTTGCGCGTAAGCCCATGAACTGCCCGCTGCGCCTCGGTATCTCCCGGCCGCTTGATGATCAGCGTGGAATCCTGAACTTCTGGGGTAAAGCCCTCGGGAATCCGCATCTCGAGCTTACCCTTGGGTCCTTCGACCCTGAGCATCCCATCGGTTATCGCCGTCTTTACGCCCTTTTCGAGCGGGATCGGCATTTTTCCTATCCGCGACATCCTGCTTCCCGCCTCCAGGCCGTTACCACACTCTCAGTAAGATTTCGCCGCCCACCTTCTTATGGCGTGCGTCATGATCGGTCATTACGCCGAGCGGGGTCGAGACCACATGCATCCCCATGCCACCCGCCGCTCGCGGCATCTTGCTCGCCCCCGAATAGACCCGCAAACTCGGCTTGCTGACCCGCTGCAGGCCCCTGATTACCGGCTCGCGCTTCTCGCGATTTTGGGCGTAACTTATCCGTAGCTTCAGTTTGCGCTTGTAACCTTCGCCTTCGCTGTCCACCGCCTGAAGAAAACCTTCGGCGGCCAGCACCCGCGCGATCGCCTCGCGCAAGTGCGAATGCGATAGCTCAACTTCGTTGTAGCGCGCATGGATCGCGTTGCGAATCCGTGTGAGCATCTCTGCGATCGGGTCAGTCTGCGACATCTTTTCCCTGATTAGCCTGGGTTATCTAACGGCCCATCTGAACTATCGATGGACTCGAGGTCTCATCGTCAATCTACCAACTGGCTTTCACGACACCGGGCAACTCGCCGCGCAGCGCCAGCTGCCGCAAGCACAGCCGACATAACTTGAAACGCCGGTAAAACGCTCTTGCGCGCCCGCATCGGGGGCATCGGTTATGCTGCCGCACCGCAAATTTCGGCTTGCGTAGCGCCTTGATCATCAGCGAAGTTTTCGCCATCGAACTTATCTTTCCTATGGTCTCGCGCTTTTGGTCCAGCGCCCTTATCAGCCTGCTGCCTGAAGCTGCGCCTCGGGTTGTGCGCCCCTAAATGGCATGCCAAGCGCCCGCAGCAGCGTCATCCCTTCGAAGTCGCTGCGCGCAGTGGTGATAATGGAAATCGTCATCCCCTTTACGCTCTCAACCTTGTCGAGGTTAACTTCAGGGAAAATCGTATGCTCCCGCAGCCCCAACGAGTAATTACCCCGCCCGTCGAAGGACTTGTCCGAAATTCCGCGAAAATCACGCACGCGCGGCAGGGCGATATTCACCAGCCGATCGTAAAATTCCCACATCCGCTCGCGCCGCAACGTGACCATCACGCCGATCGGCATCCCTTCGCGCAACTTGAAATTTGAAATCGCCTTACGAGCCTTAGTAATTACCGGTTTCTGTCCCGTAACCGCACGTAATTCTTCCACCGCCGCGTCAAGCACCTTCGCGTTATCACGAGCCTCGGCCAGCGCCATATTGATGACGATCTTCGCCAGCCGCGGTACCCGCAGGCGGTTCTCAATTTTAAGCCCGCGCATAAGGGTGGGAACGATCTCCTGTTCGTAGCGCTCCCTGATCCGCGCCGGCACTTT